>JALRFZ010000480.1 GCA_023253615.1 Verrucomicrobiales bacterium
AAGGCGAGCATGATCCGGTCCCTCTCGACCTTCGCGATGATGCTCGCCGCCGCGATCGAAAGGGAGAGCGAATCCCCCTTCACGATCGCCCGATACTCGCCGGGAAAGGACTTCACCGGCTTTCCGTCGATCAGGGCGAGATCGGGCCGGGGCAGCAGCTTTTCAAAAGCCCGCGCCATCGCAAGATGGGTGGCCCGGAGGATGTTGATCCGGTCGATCTCATCCGCTTCGACCCGGGCAGAGGCCCAGACGATGCGGGGATCCCGGGTGATCTCCTCATACAGGGCGTCGCGGCGCTTTTCACCGAGCTGTTTCGAGTCGTTCAGAATGGGGTGCTCGTAGTCATCGGGCAGGACCACGGCCGCTGCCGTGACCGGTCCCGCGAGAGGACCGCGTCCCGCCTCGTCGATCCCCGCGATGCGCGCGAATCCCGCCGCCCGCCAGTGTCGCTCGTGGGAAAGATCGGGCATGGCGCGGGTCCGGGATCAGTGCTCGTTGAGGCAGTCGATGAGCTGACGGAAACGACCCGAGAGTCCACGCTTCTTCGAGCAGATGAGACGGGGAAGGTCGTGCAGATGCGGCTCGTCCTCGTCTTCCACGGGCAGGGCCCCGCTCGTGTGATAGGCCCCCTCCTCGATCAGGTCGATGAATTCGGCGTTGAGATGCCCCAGCAACTCCGGAGTCACGGGTCGCTGCAGGCGGATGACGAGCTTTTTGCCCACATACCGGTAACTGTGGAAGTTGCGATAGAATTTCACGATTTCCTCAACCGCGAAATCGAGATCATCCGTGACCTTGAGGAGGTGGAAATCATCGTCGGAGATGAGCCCCAGCCGATGGAGGTGGTCCTTCACGAAGCGGAACCAGGTCTTCCAATAAGTGCCACCCTTCGCGTCGATCAGGACGATGGGCACGACCTGGGCTTTGCCGGTCTGGATCAGGGTCAGCACCTCGAACAACTCGTCCATCGTCCCGAATCCGCCGGGAAAGGCGGCGATCGCGTCGCTTTCTTTCACGAAGGCGAGTTTGCGGGTGAAGAAGTAATTGAAATTGATGAGCTTCTCGTCGCCTTGGATGTGGGGATTGGCTCCCTGCTCGAAGGGCAACTTGATGTTCAGCCCGAAACTCCCGTCGCGCCCCGCGCCTTCCTGCGCGGCTTCCATGATCCCGGGGCCGGCGCCCGTGATCGTCATGAAACCGACATCCCGCATCTGCCGCGCGAACGCGACCGCCGCCTTGAATTCGGGCTCACTGGGTTTGGTGCGGGCGCTCCCGAAGATGGAGAGTTTGCGCTCATCCTCATAGGGGCCGAAGACGATGCTGGCCCGGCGCATTTCCTTGAGAGAACGGCTGTAGAGCTTCATGTCGCCCTCGGCGAGGCAGTCGCGGCCCATCTTCAGGGCGGTGACGATCATCTCCCGCACGAGGCCGTTGGCCCGGCCGCAGGCCCAGTCGTCGACGAGATCCTTGATCCTTTCATCAAAGACGGGATCACCGGTGGTGCCGGGCGTTCCCGGGAGTCCGAAGATGCCGCCCCCGGTGAAGTCGCGGGGGTCACGGCGGAGATGGGCGGGTTTGCTCATGTGGGGGCGAGGTTAGAGGAGGTTACGGATTTGCTCAATCCCGGAACGACGTTTTTCGACCGCTTTTCATGAATCCCGACGGTCGAAAAGGGTCGATTTTCCCCTTTCCCCTTCCCGCAATCGGTTGTTCATTCCCCGCCCCATGTCCATCCCCCTCGACGATCTTCGCATTGCCAGCACCCGCCAGTTGATCCCTCCGGTCATCCTGATGGAAGAGCTGCCCGTTTCTCCGGAAGCTGAAGCGACCGTGGCCAAGGCGCGTGAAGAGATCGCCGCCATCCTCTCCGGCAAGGACGACCGCGTCCTCGCCATCGTCGGCCCCTGTTCGATCCATGATCCCAAAGCGGCCCTGGAATACGCAGACCGCCTCGCGGAATTGAAAAACGCCGTCGCGGATGACGTCCTCCTCATCATGCGGGTCTACTTTGAGAAGCCCCGCACCACTGTCGGGTGGAAGGGACTGATCAACGATCCGCACCTCGACGAATCCTACGACATCAACGAGGGCCTCGCCATCGCCCGGAAGCTGTTGCTCCAGATCGCGGAGAAAGGCGTCGCCGCCGGGACCGAGTTTCTCGACACGATCAGCCCCCAATTCTATGCCGACCTCATCGCCTGGGGAGCGATCGGGGCGCGCACCACCGAGTGCCAGCTCCACCGCGAACTCGCCTCCGGTCTCAGCATGCCCGTGGGTTTCAAGAACGGCACGAGCGGCAACTACCAGATCGCGATCGATGCGATCCAGGCCGCGGAAAAGCCGCACCGTTTTCTCTCGGTGACGAAGGCCGGCGACAGCGCCATCATCTCCACCCGGGGCAATGAGACCTGCCACATCATCCTCCGCGGTGGCAGCGCGGTCGGCACCAATTTCGATCACGAGAGCATCCGCGAGGTGCGCCAGGCGCTCGAGGCGAAGGGACTGGAGCCTGCCATCATGGTCGACTGCAGCCATGCCAACAGCGAAAAGGATTACCGCAACCAGCCCAAGGTGAACGCCTCGCTCTGCCAGCAAATCGGCGGCGGCGACTCCTCGATTCGTGCGCTGATGATCGAGAGCCATCTCAAGGAAGGCGCCCAGAAGATCGATTCCGACCTCTCGAAGCTCGAATACGGCGTCAGCGTCACCGATTCGTGCGTCGGCTGGGAGACCACCGTCGAGATGGTGAAGGAACTCGCCACGGCCGTGCGCAAGCGCCGCGCCACCTTCCTCGCCTGATCATCAAAGGCTCACTTCGATCGAGGCACTCGCGGCGCGCGCCTTTTCCCGGGCCGCGTCGATCCCGTTCGCCCGTGCCAGCGCCACGCCCATGCGTCGTTTTCCGGCGACGCGCGGTTTTCCAAAAAGACGGATCTGGGTATCGGGCTCGGCCAAGGCCTTTTCGAGACCGCCGTAGGTGATCGCCTGGGATTCCCCCTCCACCAGCAACACCGCCGAGGCCGAGGGACCCTGCAGCCGGATTTCCGGAATGGGTAATCCGAGAATGGCGCGGGCATGCAGGGCGAATTGGGAGAGATCCTGCGAGATCATCGTCACCATCCCCGTGTCGTGGGGACGGGGCGAGACCTCGGAGAAAATGATCTCGTCGCCCTTCACAAAGAGCTCGACGCCGAAGATGCCGCGTCCACCGAGCGCTTCGGTGATGGCCCGGGCATACTCGCGGGACCGTTCCCGGGCGAGATCGCTCATCGGCTGGGGCTGCCAGCTTTCGCGGTAGTCGCCGTCGATCTGGAGATGGCCGATCGGCTCGCAGAAGGAGGTCCCGCCGATATGACGCACGGTCAACTGGGTGATCTCGTAATCGAAATCGACGAATCCTTCCACGATCACCTTCCCTTTCCCGGCGCGTCCGCCCTTCTGGGCGTAGTCCCAGGCGGCCTGGACGTCTTCGGGGCGTTTCACCGTGCTCTGCCCTTTGCCGGAGGAGCTCATGATCGGCTTCACGACACAGGGCAGACCGATCTCGGCGACAGCGGAGTGGTATTCCTCCTCCGTCGCGGCGAAACGATAAGGCGAAGTCTGGAGGCCCAGATCCTCCGCGGCGAGACGGCGGATCCCTTCGCGGTTCATCGTCAATTGCGTCGCCCGGGCCGTGGGAATGACGGTGGCGAGCCCCTCGGCTTCGATCGCCGCGAGTGCGTCCGTCGCGATCGCCTCGACCTCGGGCACGATGAGATGCGGGCGCTCCGCCTCGATCACCGCACGCAGGGCCGATCCATCGAGCATCGACACCACGTGCGAGCGATCCGCCACCTGCATCGCCGGGGCGTTTTCGTAGCTGTCGACGGCGATGACCTCGACCCCGTAGCGCTGCAGCTCGATGACGACCTCTTTCCCGAGTTCGCCCGACCCACAAAGCATCACGCGCGTCGCGCCATCCGTGAAAGGTGTGCCTATGCTTGCCATGCGGGCCACCTTAGAGATAAAATGCGATTTCCAAAGGGAAAAATCGGATTCCCTCCCCCTCCCGCATGTCGACCTTTTCCCAATGGCTCCTCCTCCTCCGCGTCCACTGGCGGATGCTGCGGGTGAAGGCCGCCGACGCCGCGGTGCGGTCGCGTCTCATGACCGGGACCATCGCAACCTTTCTCATCGGTTACATGGTCGCCGCCTACTGGCTCTTCAGCGAAGGACTGCGCTACGTCGCCGCCCTCCCCGCCGCCGGAGCCCTTCTCGGAGACCGCCTCATCCA
>JALRFZ010000561.1 GCA_023253615.1 Verrucomicrobiales bacterium
GCACTCGAGACGGGTGCCGAGGAAAATGCGCACGGTGTTCGACATGTTGTCGAGCGGCATGCCGCGGTCGCGGATGTAGTATCCGACCGCTCCGTTTTCCCAAACCATCCCGCGGGCCGAGACCATTTCGCGGACGAATTCGTCGTAGGGCTTGTTCGACTCGATCGCCTCTTTCACCCAGAGCTGGTAGGCGGCCTCGGCCTGGGGTGCCCCGGTGCCCAGCCCGGAATTGATACGGAGGACGTCGGCCCAGAAGTGGTAGGTGTGGCTAACGTGCCCCTCGCTCTCGAGCAGATCGGTGATGAGCTGAGCGCGCTTCCGGGGGTAGTCGGAACCGTGGAAATTCTCCGCTTCCTCGATCGTCGGCACCCTCCCCGCGATGTCGAGGTAGGCACGACGCACGAAGGTCTCGTCATCGATCGACGCGTTCGGCTCCAACCCCTGCCCGGCGAGCCCGGCCTCCACCATGGCGTCGATCCTGGCGGCGGCGGCCGCGACGTCGAAGGCCCCGGGCTTCCCGGACTTGGCTTCGGGGCGATCCGCCGCGGAGATCGCGACGGAAAGAATGGAATGAGCGAAAAGGATCGCAGTGAATGGGAGCGGTTTCATCGGGATCGTCGGGAGGGAACTCAAGCGAGAATACCCCGGACACCCGAAAGGGTTGCACTTCCAAATCACCCGCGATAGCGCCGCCCCTCACCCGCTCTTTCGAGCTATCCGGGATCTTCTCCGTTTTCCGCTTCGGCGGCATCGGCACGCAACTTCACGAGCATCGCGTCGACCTGTTCCAAAACCTTCAACGGCAGGCGACGGCGCTGGTGTTTGTTCCAGAGAACCTCCCGCAACGACTCCATCGCCGCGAGGGGCAGGCAGTCGTGGGGATTCCACTCTGGGTCGGTCTTCCGTGTGGAGAAGAACTGCCAGCGCCCGGCGTGGTGCAGCGCCCGGAAATAGACGAGCTCACCGTCCTCGTCGCGCTCGCGCCATTCGTGCTTCGTCATGAGGCGGCCAACACCTCCTTGAGGGTGGCGATGCAGCGCTCGTTCTGGGGCATCGTGCCGACGGAGATCCGCACCCAATCGGGCAGTTTGTAACTGCTCATCGCCCGGATGATGACGCCTTTTTTCAGCATCGCGCGAAAGACCGCGTCGCCATCCCCGACTTTCACGAGCACGAAATTCGCATGGCTGGGCACATACTCGAGCCCCATCGCGGCGAAGGAGCTCTCGAGATAGGCACGGCCCTCGTCATTCAAGGCGCGTGTCTTCTGTTGGTGTTCCTCGTCGAGGAGACCGGCGATCGCACCGGCCTGGGCGATGGAATTGGTGTTGAAGGGCTGGCGGCATTTCTGCAGCACCTGGGCGATCTCCGGGGTGGTGAGACCAAAGCCGATCCGCAGACCGGCGAGCCCCTGGATTTTCGAGAAGGTGCGCATCACCACGACATTCCGCCCCTCGCGGATGTATTTCAGGGTGTCGGGCGCGTCGGGGACGAATTCATGGTAGGCCTCGTCGAAAATCACGACGACGTGATCGGGCACCTTTGCCATGAACCGGTCGATCGAGGCTTGGTCGACCATCGTCCCGGTCGGGTTGTTCGGATTCGCGATGAAGATCATGCGCGTCCGCGGGGTGATTGCCGCCGCCATGGCCTCGAGATCGTGGACGAAGCCGGGGTCGTCGACCTCGATCGTGTCGGCTCCGAAAAGCGTGGCCATCAATTTGTAAACGACGAACGCGTGCTTCGCCGCGATCACTTCATCACCCGGACTGAGGAAGCCGTGCCCGATCAGTTCGATGATCTCGTTCGATCCGTTGCTGATGACGACGTTCTCACGGGAAAATCCGAACTTGTCGGCGATGGCGCTTCGCAGCTTGTATCCCCCGCCGTCGGGATAGATGTGGACGCCCTCGGCCGCCTCCTTCATCGCCGCGACCGCCTTGGGCGAGGGGCCGAGCGGGTTTTCATTCGAGGCCAGCTTGATGATGTCGGCGGGATCGAGCCCCTGCTCGCGGGCGGTCTCTTCGATCGGCTTGCCGGGATCGTAGGCCACGAGGCCTTCGAGCCAGGGATGTGCTTGTTGGGTGACGGATGACATGGATGGGAGGAAAGAAATGGGGGAGACGGCTCCGTACCGTCCCCTGCGGGCGGCAAGGTATCGCCAGCCGCCGAGTCCTCAACCTGTATTCGCCCGCGGTCTCACTCTCCCGTCCGGGCCACGAGACTTACCTTCTTCTCCTTGCAGAGGCGGAAAATCTCATCCTTGCCGAGGAGGAGGGTGGAGCCGGCCTCGACCACGATCGCATTCACCCCCGCGGCGGCCGCCGTCTCGATCGTCGCCGGTCCGACGACCGGCACATCAAAACGGAAATCCTGCTTCGGCTTCGAGACTTTCACCATCATGGCCTCGCCCCGTCCCATCGCGCCGCCCCGCTTGATCGCCTCGTTCGTCCCTTCGAAGGCCTCGACCGCCAGCACCGTCCCTTTTTTTACGACGACGGTCTGTCCGATGTCGAGGCGGCTCACCTCCTTGGCGATGCGGAAGCCGTAGGCGGCATCCTCCTCCTGACGGGCCCCGAGGGCGGGTCCACAGACATGCCCCGGTCCGGGCAGGAGATCGTCGAGAAAGGTCGTCGCCGGGAGGAGGAGGATGCCGTCGGCCTCGAGCTCGCCCGCGATCCCCGCGAAAAGACTCTCGGCGTTGCGCTCCTTCACCCGGCTCAGCATCTTCAGGAGCCGCAGATCGGGCCGCAGGTCGAAGAGATTCTTCGGCGCGATCTGGCCGACCATCACGGCCCGGGAGACGCCGTGGCTCTTGAAATACTTGATCATCTTCCCGAGTTGTCCGACGCGCATCCACTCGAGCCGGTCGACGAGATCGCCGAGGACGGGATCGGTCTCGTCGACAAAAGCAGCAGCGACGAGGAGCTTCACGCCCGCCCGACGCGCCGCCCGGGCGAAGATGCCGGGGTAGAGGCCGTTGCCGGCGATCATGCCGATGGTCTGGGGAGGATCGGGAGCAGTCATGGACGGATGGGGAGCGCAGCTTAGCGGCTCCCGCGGCGCCTTCAAGGGGCAAGCTCCGCCGCGACGCGGGCACGGTCGAGCACGGCAATGACGATGGCGGCGCTGAGCAACAGCGTCCCGGCCACCCGCCAGAGGAATCCCCTGCCCTGGTCGCGGTGTTCGGAGTTGCCGAGCCATTTTCCAAAGACGACGACGAGGGCGATCACCCAGAGCCCGCGCGAGGCGTAGACGATGTTGATCCCGGTGGCATCGTCGAAGAGGGCCAGACCAATCCCCATCACCATCGCCTGCACCGCGATGAAGAGGGCGCCCGCCCAGGCCCATCCGGTGCCCGGTCCCTTCGGGAAAAAGACGGGACGTCCCTGACAAACCCACATCAGGAGACTCCACGCCGCCACCGTGCCCGACCCGACCGCGAGGAAGGGCATCGCCCCGAAGCCGCCCGCCCACGTGGCGACGAGCACGTCGCTGATGCCGAAGACGAGGGCGCTGGCGAGCGTGGTCGCGATGGTGAAACCGAGGCGGCTCCCGCCCTTGAGATCGCCGAGTCCCATCACGAAAATGCCCAGCGTCGTGAGGAAGGCGGCGATCCAGAGCGGAACGCTCGGCATCTTCCCCGAGAGCACCACGACGCCGAGAGCGACGAAGACCACCTTCGTCCCCATCAGCGGCGTGACAAGGGAGACATCGCCGCGCCGGATCGCGCCGAAGGTCAGCCAGTGCCCCACGAAAAAGGCCGTGCCCATCACGACCGGCTTCCACGCCATCGTCCACTCGATCCTTGAGAGCCCGAGGAAGAGCAGGGGCAGGAAGACCAGACCGAGAACGATGTTGGCTAGGTGGAAGGATTGGCCCACGACGACGCCTTCCTTCAGGGCACGCTTGATCGAGATCGATCCGAGCGCGTAGACGACGGCGGCGGAGAGGGGCAGGAGGAGGTAAATCGGCACCGCGCACTGTCGCGGGGAGCCGCGCCGCGTCAAAAGATTTGGCGCCCACTTCTCACACCAGCGGCATCACGATCGAAAAGATCACGGTGAAGACCAGGGTGGTGATTCCGAGCACCGCCAGCATCGGCGTCCAGGATTTCAGCGCCTCCATCTCGGTGAGGCCGCTCATTTTCGCGACGATCCAGAAGCCGCTGTCGTTCATCCAGGCACCGACAAGGCCGCCCCCGCCGATCGCGGTGGCGAGATAGACGGGGTGGAATCCGAGCTGCATCACATCGGCCATCGCCGCGATCATCCCCGAGGCCGTGATCACCGCCACCGTCGTCGAGCCTTGGGCGAATTTCAGCAGCGCCGCGATTCCGAATCCGAGGAAAATCAGCATCAATCCCCCGCCGCACGCCGACGCCGGAAAGATCGCCTCGATCGCCGGGCCGATCTTCGCCGCCGCGAGCATCGCCCCGAAGGCCCCGCCCGCCGCCGTGATCAGGATGATGAGGCCGCCGCTCATCAGCGAGCTCTCGATCAGGTCGGAAAACTCCTTTTTCCCCGGGCGGCATTGCCGCACGTAGAGCAGCACCGCGATCACCGCGGAGAGGAGCAGGGCGAGATTCGCGTTGCCATAGAGCAAGCCGAGGTCGGAGGCTTTCCGCTTCGGCGTGTCCCACACATGACGGGCGAGGACCGTCTCCGGAAGCGCCTTTTCGAGGACGAGACGGTTCTCACGCTCCACGATCGCGAGATTCGCCCGGCTCAGGTTGGCGGTCGTGCCGAAGGCGGTGCGATGGGCGAGGGCGTTGTTCAGGGCGGCGGCGACCTCTTCCGGGGGAACTCCCTCCTCCATGGGAAGATATGTTTTCACCACGGCGAGCGGCCCCTCCGTGGCTCCCTCGACCGCGGCGTAGAGAGCGGCGATGTTCCTCAGATCCGCTGCGCGGACCTGCGCGGCGCGCTCGGCGTTCGCACGGGTCTCGAGGGCCGTGCTCAGACCGATCAGCGCGACCGGCAGCACGATCGGCAGCAGCGAGACCCAAAGCCCCGGGAGGACACGCGCCGAGGGGACCTCGGAGCTGTCTTCAGCCTCCTCGCCCGGAAGCGCACGCATCCCGATGGGCATGCGCCGGTTGATGAAGGCCGCGAAAAGAAGTCCGGCGATCGCCGCGGGCAGCCCGATGAGGCACCCCACCCCGATCATGATGCCGAGATCCACCCCGAGCTGCTGGGCCATCAACAAAGGCCCCGGAGTCGGTGGCACGAGGGTATGCGTCACCGCCCCGCCCGCCGAGATCGCGAGGATGTAGAGGAGATAGTTCTTCTTCGTGCTCCGGTAGAGCGAGCGGGCCAGCGGCACGAGGAGATAAAAGACCGTGTCAAAAAACACCGGGATCGAAAGGACGAATCCGCTCCCCGCCAGGGCGATGGGCGACCGTTTCTCCCCCAGCAGCTTCAGGAAAGCCTGCACGATGCGGTCGGCGGCTCCGCTTTTCATCAGGCAATCCCCGATGATCGCCGCCATCGCGATGACGATGCCGATCCCGCCCGCGGTGCCACCGAAGGCCGTGGCGACCCGCGCCACCTTGTCCGCCACCGCACCCGGCGCCAGCAGACTGACGGTGAGGGCGGCGGTGATGAGGGCGACAAACGCGTTGAGGCGCAGGCCGATGATCATCCCGATGACGATGGCCACGCCGATACCGAGAATGAGGAAGGGATGAAGGGAGCTTTCCATGGACGGGCGCGAGCGTGGCAAGAAATGCCCGCCATGGCAACCCCGGAATTCATCCGTCCATCCGCCATCCCCGCCACGCCGGCTCCGCGAGCCCGGCCGGATCTGCCGGATTTGCCGGAGCGGAACATCACGCAAAATAGAAAATCACCAACATCTGCGCCGATAGGATGCGCAGGAGCGTCGTCAGCGGATAAACCGTCGCGTACGCCACCGCGGGCGCGTTCGATCCCGCGAGATTCGTGGCAAAGGCCAGCGCGGGCGGATCCGTCATGCTCCCGGCGATGAGCCCGCTCAGATCGAGGTAGTTGATCTTCCAGACAAAGCGCGCGAAGAGGCCCGCCAACAGCAGCGGGATGACCGTCACGGCGAGGCCGCCGAGCAGCCATTGCAGCCCCGTCGTCGAAAACACCGTCTCGAAAAAACGCTCGCCCGCGGCGAGACCGACCGCCGCGAAGAAGAGCGCGATGCCGAACTCCCGGAAAGCGAGGTTCGTGTTTTCCGGCATGTGCCAGACCTGCCCGCCGATGCGGCCGATACGACCAAGCAGCAGCGCGACGATCAGCGGCCCGCCCGCCAGCCCCAGGCGCACCGGTTGCGGGATCCCCGGCAGGAAGAACGGCATCGAGCCGAGCAGGATCCCGAAGAGCAGCCCGATGAAAACCGGGATAAAGTGAGTTTCGTTCAGATCACGCATCGAGTTCCCCAGGACCCGGGTCGCTTCGTCGAGATCCTCAGGGCGTCCCACGATCTGCAGTTTGTCGCCGAACTGAAGACGCAGCCCCGGCACCGCCGTCATCTCGAGATCCGCCCGCGTCACCCGCGTCACCGCCACGTGATGGCGCGCATCGAGGCCCAACTCCCCGATCGTCTTGCCCAGCACGTGCCGGTCGGTGGCGACGACGCGGCGGAAGGAGATCCCCTTTCCGCTCA
>JALRFZ010000624.1 GCA_023253615.1 Verrucomicrobiales bacterium
AACGGCGAGGATCTCTTCTTCCGTGTCGCCTTCAAGCCCACGGCCACGATCATGACCTCGCAGGAGACCGTCTCCACCGCCTACGAGGAGACGGAGCTGAAAGGGCGCGGTCGCCACGATGCCTGCGTCCTGCCCCGCGCCGTGCCCATGGTGGAGGCCATGGCCGCCCTCGTCCTTGTCGATCACCTGCTGCGCCAGCGGGCGCTGCGCGGCGGGCAGGAATTCTGAGAACATGACCGAATACTTCCCCGTCCTCGCGGCGATCCTCTTTGTGTTGATCGCCTTCATCTACGCCTCGAACAAAGGGGTGGTAGGGCTCCTCGCCTCCGGGACCGCCCTCGCCGTCGGGCTCGCCTTGATTCTCGCCGGATTCCAGTACCTGCCCGGTCTGGCGAAGACCTATCTCGACATCGAGTTGACCTGGCAATTCGCCCTCGGCCTCTCCGCCTGTGTCGGGGGACTCGTCTTCCTCGTCACGCGCATCGTCTGCGCCTTCGCCTTCAAGCATCTCTTGAATCCCGACAGCCCCCTCAATCCCCTTGCTGATGGAGCGGGCGGAGGGATCCTCTCGCTCTTTCCCAGCCTCGTCGCCGTCTTCCTCTTCTTCACCTGCGTCCGCGGTGCCGGCACGGTGCAGGAGCTGAATTACATCGACTCGCTCTCCCAATCCGGCATCGAGCGCATGGGCGGGAAGGTGCCCCCGCCGCCGCCCTCGATCGCCTGGCGCAATGCGGTGGAGTCGCTGCCCTTCGTCGCCCCGGTCCTCGACCTGACCGACCCGTTCAGCCGGTGCGAGGCGCGGAATGCCGCCGCCTTCACCCTCATCGCCCGTTCCGAGGCCTTGCGCGCGCATCTCCTCGCGGGTGATCCCCCGACCGCCGACCTGCTCGACCGCGGGGTCTGGCAGACGCTCGCGGCCGACGCCGGGGTCGGCAAAGCCCTCGTCTCTCTCGACCGGGTCGCCCTCGTCACTGCTCCCGCGTTGCAGGCGGCGGTCCGCGATTTTGAAGACCGGGCCGGTCTCGGGCGCGTCGTCTTCCTCCCCGCCCTGCAGGATTTCGCCCGCTCCCTCGAGCCCGTCGCCGAACCTGAAGTGGAATCTTTCTGAGCCCTTTCTCCCGCACCCCCATGGCGTCCCCCGACTACCTCGTCAGCATCGGACTCGAAGTCCACGTCCAGCTCAAGACCGAGAGCAAGATGTTCTGCGGCTGTGCCGTCCGCTACGGCGAACCGCCGAACACGCTCACCTGCCCGACCTGCCTAGGCCTGCCCGGCGCCCTGCCCAAGCTGAACGCCGGTGCGATCGAGCGGACCATCCTCACCGGGCAACTGCTCGGATGCGAGACCCCCGAAATCGTGAAGTGGGACCGGAAGAACTACTTCTATCCTGACATGCCCAAAAACTACCAGATCTCGCAGTTCGACCTGCCCCTCTGCCTCGGCGGGGCGGTGCCTCTGTATGAGCTGGCCTATCCCAAGGACGCGCAGAAGGACATCGCCCGGCCCGGCAAGGCGATCGCGCTGACCCGCATCCACCTCGAGGAGGACGTCGCCAAGTCGACCCACCACGCCACCTTCACCACGATCGATTTCAACCGCGCCGGCACGCCCCTGATGGAGATCGTCTCCGAGCCCGAGCTCGAGTCGCCCGAGGAGACCGTCGCCTACCTCAATTCCCTGCGCCAGATCCTCGTTTACAGCGGTGTCTCCGACGCCGACATGGAGAAAGGCCAGATGCGCTGTGATGTGAACATCTCCGTGCGTCCGAAAGGACAATCCGAGCTCGGCACCAAGATCGAGTTGAAAAATCTCAATTCCGTCTCCGCCGTTCGCCGCGCCATCCACTACGAGATCGGACGCCAGATCGGGGAAGTCGAAGCCGGACGCCCCATCCGCCAGGCGACCTGGCGCTGGAACGACGAGGTCGGCCAGACCGAACTGATGCGCCTGAAGGAAGACGCCCACGACTACCGCTATTTCCCCGATCCCGATCTGCTCACCGTTCGCACCACCGGGATCCTCGCGCGGGTGCGCGAACACCTCCCCGAACTGCCGCACGAGAAAGTGGCGCGCTTCGAGACGGCCTATCAGATCACCCACTACGACGCCTCCGTCCTCGCCTCCGACCGCGCCCTCGCCGATTGGTATGAGTCCGCGGCGGCCGGATCCTCCGCCCCGAAGAAGGTGGCGAACTGGGTCATCAACAACCTCCTCGCCGAGCTCAATGGTCGCGATCTTACCATCGACCTTTGTCCGGTGACTCCGGCCGCCCTCGCCGAGCTCGTCGATCTCGTCGAGTCGGGCAAGGTCGCCAACAACCAGGCCAAGGAGATCTTCGCCCACCTCTTCGATCATCCCGGCGAATCTCCCGCTGAGATCGCCAAAGCCAAAGGTTTCGAACCCGCCGACTCCGGCGAGATCGAGGCCATCGTCGACGAAGTCATCGCCGCCAATCCCGGTCCCGTCGGCGAGGTGCGTGATGGCAACGACAAGGCCGCCAATTTCCTCGTCGGGCAGGTGATGAAGCAGAGCAAAGGCAAGGCCAATCCCAAGCAGGTCACCGAGATGGTGTTGGCTCGGATCCGTGGGTGAGGGGATCGTTTTTCCATCACTCCGGCCGGCTCGGGCCGGGTAACCGGATGCTTTCCAAAGTAGGAAAGCAGTGCTATGATCAGAGCCATGAAGTTCGTCACCACAGTGGATCGCGATGAGGACGGAGTTTGGGTCGTCGAGTGCCCCGCCATTCCCGGATGCGTCAGCCAGGGAGACACACGCGAGGAGGCCCTCGCCAACATCCGCGAGGCCATCGCTGCCTGTCTCGAGGTCCGGGCGGAACGAGGCATGCCCCTCACCATCGAAACCCGGCAAGTGGAGGTCGCCGTCTGATGCCATCCTCCCCACCCTCAGCGGTCGCGACGTCGTCAAGATCTTCGCCAAAGACGGGTGGCGGATGATACGGCAGCGTGGCAGCCACATGATCCTTGTCAAGGAAGGCAGAATGGCGACCCTCTCGGTTCCGGACCATAAGGAGGTCGCGAAAGGAACCCTGCGCAGCCTGATTCGTTGCAGCGGCCTCACCGCCGAGGGGTTTGTCGCCCTCGCGGGAAGGTAATCCGACTTCGTCGGCCAGGTGATGAAACAGAGCAAAGGCTAGGCGACTTCCAAGCAGGTCACCGAGATGGTCCTGGGGCGGATCCGGGGGTGAGCCCGTCTCATACTCATACTCTTACTCCTACTCCTACTCTTACCTCATACTCACGTCGCTTGGCCGTTCGGATTGAGTAGGAGTAGGAGTATGAAATCAGCAGCCCGCGCGACCGCCTGGCCCACCCCCGCTCACGGCATCTTGAAAACCGGCCGGCCATCCAGCTCGTTGGTGAGGTCCCTCATCCTTGCCCGGACCATCTCGGGATGGAATTCCGGAAACCTTACCGAGAGGATCGCGTATAGATTCAGCGCCTGGCGGTAGAAATAGTTGGCTCTCGATCGATCCCCCGTTGCCGCCGCCGACTCCGCGTTCTGCAGCTTCCAGAAAGCCTGATGCCACATGTCTGCTGCGTGCGATACGCCGATCCTGCCATCCACCACCGCCGGAGCCATCAGATCGACGCACGAGATCATGACGCCCCGTCCATAGCCCGAGTGAAAGGCGCGACACGCCCCCAGCTCCGCGGTGCGTTCAATTGCCTCCGAGAGCGGCACGTCCACGAGGCTAAGGGTGATCGCCGTGTTCGCGACCACCGACGGAGCGTCCAGTTGAATCGAGAACCCCCGGTCCACCTCCAGAGGATGGGTATCGTGTTCCTTGCTCAGCGCTGCGAGGGTCGCGAGCGCCTCCTTCAGGCTGATCCCCGAGAATTCCACCTTCGGCAATCGGATCTCCCGCAATGCGGGCGACGGACCCACCAAAAAATGGCCGCGAAAGGGGATCCTGTCTTCCGCGTCGCTGCGGTCGTCTTCCCTTTCCATTTGATCCACTGCCAGCGCTTCGCTGAGGAGGAAAGGGACCTTGTCCTCGATCTCGCCGGAGGGTTGGTATTCTGCCTCCGGCTTCGCCGGGTCTGCGCTCGTGGCTTCCGCCGTCGTCAGGAGATCGACGAGGATTCCGGCCAACTGCTTTCGATAGGCGGCGCGTATCTCCTCCGTCTGTGGACGCCGGGGGAGGCCCCGCATGCTTTCCATCGCCGACCGCTCCGCACTTTCCAGAAAACCATCCGCATGCTCTTGGGCGGCTTGGAGCGCCAATTCCTCCGCCTTCTTCACGGCATCGTCAGTGAAGTGGAGCTGACTATCGGCATTGCATGCTTGAAAGAGCAGCGAACTACACAGCGCGAAAAGCAGAAATGGGAGACGTCTCATGGCTGCGCGTTCGTTGGGAAACGCGATTACACTAGACGAAAGGCACCTTCACGAAGGCGCTTCGCTGATTCGTGTGGTGTTCAAAAGCGGTGTGGGAGAGGGCTTGGCAGTCCCGTGCCAGGGTTGAGTCCGCCGGCGATCCAGTAGGCGATGGTGCGGAAGTTCTTCCAGTTGCGATAGCCCCTTGCCCTCTTTCTTGCCAGTTGCAGGCGGCTGTTGAGACCTTCCATGACCGCGCTGGTCGTCGCGTGGCGATAGTAGTCGAGGATGCCGTCCCAGTGGCGCTTGAGGGTGGCGCAGAGTTTCTTGATCGGTTCCAGGCGGCAACGTCTTCCCCATGAACAGACCATCTCAAGATGTGCCTCGGCTTCTTCACGCGTGGCGTAACGCCAAGCGTCGGCAAGGCACTCCCTCCAGCTCAGCGCGCGCCCCAGTTTCGCGTAATCCCGGCAGAGGCGTTCGCGCTGCTCGAGTTGCTCCGCCTTGAGGCGCTCCTTGTTCCCCCGAAGCGACCACATCGCGCCTTTCTCCAATCCTCCTTCCTCGCGGGCGACCTCCCGACGCACCTCGTCGGTTGCCTTGCCCGCAAGGGCCATGACGTGGTAGCGGTCGAAGACCTTCACCGCTCCGGGCAGGTGTTCGGCCACCCCGCTTTGGAAGGCCGGGCTCATATCCATGGCCACCTCTTCGATCGCCTCCGGAGAGCCCTGATGGGCAACGACTTCCGCAGCGAAGGCACCCACGGTGGCGGCGTCCCGTCCCTCGGTCATGTAAAGAAGATTGCCGGTGTCCAGATCGACGAAGCAGGTCACGTAGCGATGCCCCTTGCGGCGGCTTGTTTCATCCACCCCGACACGAACGAGCTTGCTCCAGTCGGTCCCGGCATGAGCCTTGTCGACGTAGTGGCTCAGCATGCGCCAGAGGCGTGTGTCCTGGATGCCGAGGGTTTCGGCCGCCTCGCTCACGGCCATCTCGCGCGCCAGCAAAAGGGCCCAGGCTTCGAAGAGAAGCGTGAAGCCACTGCCCGGCCGAGCCCACGGCACTTCGACCTGATGCACCCCGCATTTGGAGCAATCGGTCCGCGGGACCCGGGCAATGAGTTCGGTCTCGTATTGCCAGAAGTTGAGATGGCGCCAGCGGCGTTCCCGCCGGTCGTGGATGCGGCTTTGCTCTCCGCAGCAGGAACAGGGAAGCGACTTCGTTCCTTCGACGAGATCGACGGTGAGGGTGAGCTTTTTGGGCTTGCCTTCGAGGGCGCTGGAAGTCACCGTCCAAGGATGCGGCAGAGGAAGGGCTTGCGCGAAGAGTTGATTCGGGTCCATCCCTGACGAAATGCCCGCTCACGTCTCTTTCAACCGGCTTTTACCCCCGTTTCCACACAAAACAGCGAAGACCCAAAATGGAGATGAGTTCGAAGAGGATTCAATTTTGAACGAAATCGGATTGACTTTTTGCCACCGAGGTTAACAATGAAAACATTTGAGGCGATCTCTTTTTAAGTGAAAGAGAGGTTTCGAATCGTTTACATTTCACTTTTTCATGGACGAAGGACTTGATCCACCGGGAGCAGATGTTGGCGAGGCACCGGTTGGTCCCTCGGTCAGGGCTGATTGGAACCAGCCCACTGTTGTCGGTTCCAGCAATTCCGAAGAATCCGTCGAAGCGGTGCCCGTACCGGTAGTGGCCTCTTCCGGCCGAGGGCGTAAGGCGGTCGAGAAAATTTCCAAAAACACAAAAACACAAATCATGACTGAAATTAAAGATCAAGGAACGTTCCTCGGCATCGACCTTGGGACCAATACCACCGTCGTTGTCGGATCGGTCGGGCGCGATCCCAGCATCGTGCTGGATTTTTCCCTGCCCACTTTGGTAGGGGAAGTGACGAAAGACACGGTGCTTGGCGTTTTCGACGATGGTACGAAGTTCCTCATCGGTGCGGATGCGGCCCGCGAATCGGACTACCTCGATATCCGGCACCCCCTGCGAGACGGCGTTATCCATGATGTGGAGGCCGTCGGGATCTTCTTCAAGGAGATCCAGAAGCGGGTCATGAAGGAGAATCCGGAGAATGCGGTCTACGCCGTTATCGGAATTCCCGCCCGTACGTCGGAAGAGGATCGAAATGCGTTGGCGAACGCGTGTCGTGGAATCTTTGATCGATTCATTCTCGCTCCCGAGCCTTTCCTGGCCGCCCTGGGATACCGGGATGATGGCAGGTTGAAATCCGCGGATTACCACGATCCGGTTCGTAACAGCTTGGTGATTGACATCGGTGCGGGCACCACGGACATCTGCGTGGTTCAAGGCAAGTTTCCCACGGACAAGGATACGTTTTCGCTTCCGGTCGCGGGAGATTGGATTGATGAGCAGGTTCTTGCGGCGCTCAAAGGCCTTTATTCCCAGTTCGATCTCACTGTCGATCAGATCCGCAAGATCAAGGAGGAGAACGCCGCGGTTGACCGCAACGCGATTGGCTCCGTCGAGGTGGTGATCAAAGGCAAGAAACGTGTCATCGAAGTGGCCGCACCCCTTTCCGGGGCGGTTCAGGAGCTTCTCGGAAAGATCTTCGATGCGGTGGTTACGCTGATCGAGAACAGTCCTTCCCGTATGTCGGAGGTTCTGGTGAAGAACATCTTCCTCACCGGGGGCGGCAGCCAAATCCGATCGCTGGACAAGGCTCTGCAGGATCGGCTGAACAAATATGGCTTTGAAGCGCCTGTCTGTCGATCGGTCGGTAAGGACTACCTGAAAATGGTCGCTTCGGGTGCGTGGAAGCTTTCGCGCACGGCTTCGCGGGATTTCTGGCAAAGCAATATCTGATCTGATTCAAGACCATCAGTCGCCTTTCAGTGCGCAAACAGCTAGGGTTGGCACGGAGTCCTTTGGATTCCTCAAAATTTTCGGGGTGGGACGACCCAATGACCGGTCTCGCTCTGATGAATTGAGGAGTTTTCGGATTCCGTGCCCTCTCTTTTTCCTGACGCATCTGATGGAAAGATTGAGACTGGATTCACCGCGGCAAGGTGGGAAAAAAGAAGAGCGGTGGGTGGTAAGGTTGGTCAGGCGGGTGCCAGGTTGGCGCAGCTTGATTTCGATGGGGGGGCGATCCGCGAGTCCGATAAAACCAGGCCGTTTTCAACCGGGGAGTTCACTCTTTTCCGGAATAAATTCCGGCAAGGAATTCGTATGGCGGACGTCATTGCAATTCTTGATATCCCTGGACCCAACGGCTTCTGAAAACCGTTGGGCGGTAATGTGGGTTGGCTCTTCCACCGCCACCGCCAACAAAGCGATCACCGAGATCGAGTCGGTGATCTCCCCGCGCTTCACCATCGCGATGGCTTCGCTGAGGGGCAGACGCCGCACTTGCAACGCCTCCGTCTCCTCGGGATCGGCCTCCGCCTGCGTCAGATCCGTCGCCACGAAAATCGTCGCGCGTTCATCCGAGACCGAATTGGAAAGGGCGAGATCGTCCAACAAGACCCTGTATCGTCCGGCAATCAACCCTGTTTCCTCGCGCAGCTCTCGCTTCGCCGCTTCGAGAGGGGATTCATCCGCGGGACAGCCGCCTTCCGGGATCTCCCACTCGTAGGTGTCGAGCGTGTAGCGGTATTGCCCGACGAGCCAGGTGTGGCCCTCGTCGTCGATCGGCAGCACGCCGATCGCGCGGTTCCGGAAATGGACGACCCCATAGATCCCGGGACGACCCGAGGGGTTCGTCACCTCGCTCTCCGTGACCCGGATCCAGGGGTTCTCGTAGACGGTGCGGGTCGAGTGGGTGACCCAGGGGTTTTCAGCATTCATCAGGGGCGGATTTCCACTTGCCACTTCGGGGGTTTTGCCCTTTAATGCCGCCCTTCGCAGCAAGCGGAACGATTCATTACCATGGGCAAGCAACACAACAAGGTGGAAAAGCGCATTCGTCGCAAGAGTTACCTCAAGCGCAAGACCGAGGCCGTGAAGGCCCAGATCGCGTTGGGCAAGAAGCCTTCCTCCAGGAAAGTCGCCAAGGAAGCCGCCGCCGAAGGTGCGGAAGAAGCCGCCGAGTCTCCGAAGAAAGCCGCCGCCAAGAAGGCACCTGCCAAGAAAGTCGCTGCCAAGAAGGCTCCGGCCAAAAAGGCTGCCACCAAAAAAGCCGCCGACGCTCCTGCCACCGAAGCACCGGGTGCCGAAGAGTGATTTTTCCGGAGACGACGGATGGACCCGGATCGTCCATCTTTTCTCCTCGTCGATGGAAACAACGTCCTCCACGCGTGGGAGGATCTCCGGCCGATGCGACTCCGCTCGGTCGATCTGGCCCGGCGGGAACTGATCCGACGGCTCACCGATTGGTCCGATGATGCGGACGAGCGTGTCGTCCTCGTCTTTGACGGCGGTAGCCGCTCGCCCCGCGACGAACAGCGCGACAGACGCATCCAGGTGATCCATGGCGGTCCGGGTGAGACCGCCGATGCGGTGATCGAGCGGCTCGTGCTGAAGTATGGTGGGACCTACGGACTCTCCGTCGCGACCGACGATCATGCGGTGCGGGATCTCGCCGCCGCGGCCGGGGCCGGGACCATTTCCTGCGATCTGCTGAAGGCCCGTCTCGAGGCAGGTCATCAAAACCGCGCGGATTGGCTGAGGCGCCACCGGCGGAAGAAGTGATTCGGCAGGGAAAGGGCGGCCTGCGCAACACGCATGACCCGGTAGAGGGGTGGTCGATCGGCTCGCTCCCTCTTGCTTGCCACGTGACCACACTGAAATCGGCGACCTCCTCCTCCCGCCTACGGAATCGATTTCCGTCCAATGGAATGCCGTCTTCCGTGTCTTCCGCGTGTTCCGTAGGCCGCTTCTTCTTCGCCCGATGGGGAGATGCCTGTTCTTTGCTCTACCGCCGACAGGCTTGCAAGTCGGACCTCCGCACCGTATTCTCGGCGACATGAACCAGGCCGTCCTCGAACGCCAGTGGAACCGCCGCGCGGCCGCGCTCGCGGGACGCCTCAATCTCGGCTGGTGGCTCGAGCGTTTCAACCAGCTCGTCCTCGTCGGTCTGCTGCTCTTTGCCGTGGTCTTGCTGGCAGGGCGCACCTGGCGCGCGGACTGGATCTCCCCCGTTCCGGTTTTCATTGGGCTCGCCGTTCTCGTGGTCGTGCTGGCGTTGACCTCCTGGCTTTTGGTGCGGCGGCGGTTTGTCGGTGCGGAAAAGGGGCTCGTCCGCCTCGATGAGAAACTTTCCCTCCACAACCGGCTTGTTTCGGCCTCGGCCAAGGTCGGCCCGTGGCCCGAGGTGGCGGTGGATCCGGTCGGTGCGGCGGGATTTCGTTGGAATCTCCCCCGTGCCCTTCTCCCCGGACTTGCGGCCCTGTCCCTGGTGGCGGGGGCGTGGTGGGTGCCGATCCCGGAACGATCCGCGGCACCCCGCCAGGTCGTCGAGCCGAGTGCCTGGGAGCAGATGGAGGAATGGCTCGAGACGCTCGAGGCCGAGGAATTGATCGAAGAGGAGAAGATCGAGGAACTTGCCGGCCGCATCGAAGAGCTGCGCGACCAACCCGAGGAGGAATGGTTCAGCCATTCCAGCCTCGAGGCGACCGATTCGCTGCAGCAGGCCCTGGGGATGGAGATCCGGGATCTCGCCGAAGAGATGAAGGCACTCGAGCGCAATCTCGCGGCCCTCCAGAAATTCTCCGGTCAGATGAGCGAGGCGAAAAAAGAGCAGCTCAAAAAGGAGATGCAGCAGGCACTCGAGGCGCTTCAGGAAAGCGGACTCGGAGTGAATCAGGAGCTCCTCGATCAGATCGGGGAAATCGATCCTTCGCAACTCGGTCAGGAGACCCTCTCCAATCTTACTTCCGGGCAATTGGAATCGCTCCAACAGCAGCTCCGGAAAGGCTCCGGAGCTCTGGGATCGATGGAAGGCCTGCCCGAAATGGGGGAGGAGATGCGCATGGGGATGGGAATGGGCGGCCCGGGTTTCGGCGAGGAAGGCGAGGGGCCCGGTGCCGGCGGAATCAGCCGCGGACGGGGCGATGCTCCGCTCTTTTTCGACGACAAGATCGACGACCTCGGCACGAACAATCTCGAAAAGGTGACGAACGACGATTTTTCCAAGGCGGCCATCGGCGAAACGCTCGGTCTCGGCGAAACGGAGCGGGAAATCGACGAGTCCGCGGCCGGGCCGGTCGCCGGTGGAGCAGTGGGGGCGGCCGGGAAAGGGGGCGAGGCCGTCTCGCGCGAGACCCTGCTGCCGGACGAGCAGGCCGT
>JALRFZ010000649.1 GCA_023253615.1 Verrucomicrobiales bacterium
GCTTCAGTCTTCTCATTGCTTGGATCGGGGCGCTCGCGTTTTGATCTTTCTCCAACATTCCATCACTCCGACAGCCGGAACGGCTGTGCTCCCCATGACTCCCCCCTTCGCCCCGCGCCTTTCCGTCGAACAAGTCGAGGAAGGCACCGAACTTGCCCCGAAATTCAACGAGCACGGGCTGATCCCCTGCATCACCCAGCACGAGACCACCGGCGAGGTGCTGATGTTCGCCTACATGAACGAAGAGGCGCTGCGCCTCACCCTTGCGACCGGTTTCGCGCACTACTGGTCGCGCTCGCGCGGCAAACTCTGGCGCAAGGGCGAGACCTCGGGCATGCGCCAGCGGGTCGTCCGCACCCTCATCGATGATGACCAGGACTGTGTCGTTCTCCGGGTCACCCTCGAGTCACCCACCGCCGGGGGTGACGAGGCCTCCTGTCACGTCGGCTACCGCAGCTGTTTCTACCGCGAGATCGAAACCGGCGACGATGGGGCGGCGGTCCTGCGTTTTCTTGAAGCGTCGAAAGCGTTCGATCCGGTCGCGGTCTACGGCGACACCCCGAATCCCACCCGATTGTGAGCCATGGCCACGGCAGACTATTTTGAGACCTACGAGGAATGGCACGAAGCCATCACCCGGCGCTGTGGCCTCACCCTGACAAAAACCTTTTGCGAAGAGCGGATCCGCGCCTTGTCCGATCCGAAGGACGCCTCGACGCGTGATTTTGTCAGGCTCTATGGCGAGGGCTACCTGCGGAAAGTGATCTCATGGTTCGAGCGTGCGGCTGGAACGGGACGTTGAAGCAATCCCGCCCCCTCTCTCACAACTGCCGCGACCACTGGAACAACGCGATCGCTTCGAGGGTCGCTTGGAGCTCGTCCTCCTGCAGGTTCACGCTGGAGTCCTGGTTCTCCTCGGAGCGGATGCGGAATTGGATCGACTTCGAGCCGAGCAGGGTGAGGGCGGATTCGGAATTCTGCTCGTTGAGGTAGGTGCCGCAAAGGGTGTTTTTCGTGCCGTCGGTGCGATCGCGCAGGGAGGAGTCGTCCGGCCGGCAAGCGACGAGGAAGGGCGTCTGCTGCGTGTCCCCACGGATGAAGATTTCTTTCACCAGCTTCCCGTGGAGGACGGCCCAGGCGAAGAGGCGGAGGTCGTATTCTCCCTTGGGATTCAGGGTGAGGAGGATGGAGCGGCTGTAACTCATCCGCTGCGAATCCCAATCGGGATGGTGGAAGACGGTGATGCCGGTCGAAGAAACATGTTTGGCGTCGCCGAAGGCCTCCTCGAGCCGCTTCTCGAAAAGGGGCTTCCGGTCGGGAGCGGCGATCTGAGCGAAGGGGACGCGCACGGCCTCGCCGTTGGATTTCCTCACGACGACGTCGGCACCAAGAAACCCGAGTCCGTCCACGGATTCCTCGTTCCATTTCAGGCTGCCGTATTTTTTCTGTGAGAGACTCTTCCGGAAAGGCTCGAGCGGATCGGCGCCGCCGGTGGTGACGGGGGCGCTTCCACCGGCGGGTGCGGCGGAAGCATCGGAGGTCTGTTCGGAAAGTCGGGCCCGTTTCAGAAAGCCCCCGGCGATGAGCGCGGAACCCTGGCGGTAGATCGCGAGGACTTCGCGGAGGGCATTGCTTTCGGACTCGTCGAAGGTGAAGCGACGCTCCGCCGCTGTCCCGCCCCGGGCCACGAAGGTGAGTGTGTTGGCGGCGAGGGCCTCTTCAATGGCCGGAAGCTTCTCTTCGTTCGTGCCGGGGAAAAAGGGCAGGCGGAGGTAGACCTGCTCGCTGCCGTTGCGGGTGAAACGCCGGACATTGCCTTCTTCGAGAGGAAAGATGACCTCCGGCTCGCCCGCCACACCGGCGACGGCGATCTCGCGGTAGCCGCTGGGATCGACCCCGGGCTCGATCAGGGAGATGGACAGGTTGAAACGATTGGGACCAAAGGCGACGTAACTGTGATTCGTTTCGCTGCGTCGGTTCGAGGGGATGTGTTTTGAGTAACAGAAATCGGTGTTGATGTCCGCGGAGTGCGAGACCTCGAGCTGCGACCGGACCCGCGCCATGAAGATTTCGGCCTGATCGCGCATCGAGAGCCGTTCGTCGGGGATCACGAAGCGGCGTCCCTCGGGAGTGCGGAATAAACCCTGGCCCTTTTCGAATCCGATCAGGGAAGCCCGCATCACCTTTCCGTCCGTGCTCGTCCAATCGCGCTCAGGCACCAAGGTGGCATCCTGGGCGGCGAGAGGCAGGCCGAAGCAGGCGGCGAGGGAAAAGCAAAGTCGGAGCCGTTTCATTTCGGGAGAGACGTGCATCGTGTGTTTTTCCGATTGCCGAGACAATCGAAAAAGACGCAATGGCACCAAATGCAAAAAACTTGCGTTTTTGACGAGGGGCCGTCAACGTCTTCTCCCCATGAGCAAACCCCTCCTCTTCCTCACCGGCTTCCTCGGCGCGGGGAAAACGACCCTGCTGCGCGCGATCCTGACCGAATCCGAAAAACTCGGGAGATCGTGCGACGTGATCCTCAACGATTTCGAGAATGCCGAGATCGATGCGGCGACCTTGCCGCCCTACGCCGCTTCGATCGCACCCATCGCGGCGAGTTGCGCCTGCTGTGACAGCCTCGAGGATCTCGTGCAGCTCGCCCTCGCCGCGCAGGCGAGCCGGGGCGATGCGCTCCTCGTCGAGCTGAATGGCACGGCCGATCCGCTGCCTTTGCTGGAAAGCTTCACCTTGCTGGAGGAAAAGCTGCCCTTCTTTCCGCGCTGGCAGGTGGCGGTGATCCATGCCCGCAACTGGGGGCGCCGCGGCGAGTATGCGGCGCTGGAGCGCCGCCAGCTCGAGACGGCGACGCATTGGGTGCTGACCCACGCGGAATCGCTCACCGCGCGCGAGCTGCGGGCGATCGCGCGCGGGGTCGCCTCGGTCAATCCGCATGCGAGGCGCACGCATGCCCATGGGCTCGCCGCCGATCTCCACATCGCCCGGGGCGGGCCGGAGGCGGTCTCGTTTCTGAGCGGTGCGGGCCATCGTCACGATGCGGCTCACGCGCTCTCCCACCGCTTCACGGGCTGCCAGGTGCCTTTGCCGGGACGATACCGAGGCGAGGATCTCATCGCCTTGCTCGAAGCCCTGCCGCCGGTGGTGGTGCGGGCGAAGGCCCTCGTGCGGCTCAGCGACCGGCCCGGGAGCCGTTGGCTCTATGGACGCACCGTCGACGATCCCGTGGGCGAACCCTACGAGGTCGATGGTCTCGCCAAGGCCCCTTCTTCGCTCGTCTGCATCGGCCCGGGGCTCGATCCAGCGGCGATCCGCCTGCTCGTGGAGGAGATTCTCGGCGTCCCCGCAGTGTGATGGAAGAGGGTCGGATGGCACGCCAGACCCTGTCTGGTCCGCGCCGTTTTGGTGGGTTTGTCAGGGTCGGTTTTTGATCCAGGCGAGGACACGGTCGCTCGCTCCGTCGGTGAGGGAACGACCTTGGAGGAAGGCTTTGAAGGTGCCCTTTTCCTTGGCCGATTTACCCTTGGCTTTCATTTGCAGCTCATACTGTGCGGCGGCGCAGCCAGCGAGGTCGGCGCGTGCCCGCGGAGCCGAGGGTGGGAAGGAGAATGGAAACGAAGACGGGAAGGAGGAGTATCGGAGGCTTCATGCGGGGGGATTCGCCGCCTGTTTCCGGTCCTTGCCGGAAAAGTGAAAAGATTCCGGATGCCGACGATGGACGGGGTTCAAACGCCGCGAGGCCGTCAGGGGTAAGATGAGCATCTTCATCACCGATGCCTCGGGCGCGGGGACGGTGTATGACACGGGGATCGACAAGCTGGAGTGAGGTCGGCCCGTGGGTGATCCCCTCACTCCCGCCCCGGCACTTTCAGGCTGATGCCGCCGGGCGGGACTTCGCCGTTCTCATCGACGATGGAGGCGAACTCGAAATCGATGAGGCAGAAGCGCCCGTCCTGCGAGCGGTAGGTGATGTTTCTCGGAAACGCGTCCTCGTGGCGGACGCCGTAGTCGCGCTCCAGATCCGCGAAGAGTTCGGCGGCCCTGCGGGGGCTGATTTGATCGACTTTCCGTCCGCAGTTCGTCGTGACGATGGTGAGGGTCGGCTCGTCGACTTCGAGAAGGCGCGGCACGTAGTCGCAACCGCGCTCCTCGAGATGGCGCAGCACCGCGACCTCGGTGTCGAAGCGCCGTTTGGCGTTTTCACCGCGGAAGGTCTTCTTCACGCGTCCGTCGAATCCGACGTGTACGTAGGAATATTC
This sequence comes from Verrucomicrobiales bacterium, assembly GCA_023253615.1. Classification (GTDB taxonomy): domain Bacteria; phylum Verrucomicrobiota; class Verrucomicrobiia; order Verrucomicrobiales; family DEV007; genus Arctic95D-9. Next base: position 4,260 of record JALRFZ010000649.1, read on the forward strand.
CGTGTCTTTTCTGGTCATCGCGGTCCCTGACGGTTCCTTGAGGAACGTGTGACGTCCCGGATCTTGACCCGGTGACAGGCGGGTTGTTCAAGATTCGTCACAAGTCGTTGGCCCGAGGAGGGGCGGTGTCGCGCTGCCGTGCTTCATGAGGGGCCGCGCAATGCCATCAGCGCTTGTCCGGGCTGCACGGCACTGCCTTCGTTGACGAAGATCTCTTCGATAACGCCGGCCCCGGGAGAAGGGATCGCGATCTCCATCTTCATCGCCTCGAGCACGAGCACGGTCTGATCGACGGCGACGGTGGCACCGGGCTCGACGAGGACCTTCCAGACATTGCCGGCGACAGCCGCCTCGACCGCCTCGCAGCCCTCGGGCACCGCGCTCTCGGGAGCGACGTGGGTCTCCTCGGCCGTCTCCACGACCTTCTTGAATATACCCGCGGCCTCCCATCGATCGCGCTCCTCGGCGAAAGCGCGGCGCTGGGTCTCGCGAAAGGCGGCGATGGAGCCCGCTTCGGTCTCAAGGAATTGATTGTAGTCGCGCAGCGAGAAGGTCGTCTCCTCGATGGGCGGATTCCAGCGTCCCACGAGGAAGTCGGCGCGGAGTTGACCGAGCTCCTCCGTCGTCACTTCGTAAAAGCGGATGCGGTCGAAGAAACGCAACAGCCAGGGCTCGGCCTCGGTGAAGGATTCGGTGATGTAGAAGCGATTCCACATCTGCACGGTGCGGCCGACGAACTGGTAACCCCCCGGACCTTCCATCCCATAGATACAGAGATAGGCCCCGCCGATCCCGACGGCATTCTCGGGTGTCCAGGTGCGGGCGGGATTGTATTTCGTGGTGACGAGACGATGCCGGGGATCGAGCGGCGTGGCCACGGGCGCACCGAGATAGACATCGCCCAGGCCCATCACGCAGTAGTCGGCGGAATAGACGATCTCTTTCACCTCGGCGATCGAGGCGAGACCGTTGATGCGGCGGATGAATTCGATGTTGCTCGGACACCACGGTGCCTCCGGGTTGACCGACTGCATGTATTTCCGGATCGCCTCCTGGGTGCTCGGGTCGTCCCACGAGAGGGGCAGATGCACGACGCGGGCGGGCACCTCGATGGACTCGAGATCACCGATGGCGGCCTCGGATTCCTGGATGAGTGTCAGGATTTCACCCCGGGTGAGGCGGCGGCTGTCGAAGTGGATCTGCAGGGAGCGGATCCCGGGCGTGAGGTCGAGGATGCCCGGTACCGCGCGCGCCTTGAACCATTGGTAGACGACATGCGCCTTGAAGCGCAGGTTCAGGTCGAGGGTCATGGGGCCGTACTCGACGAGGAGATAGCTCTCGCCGCTCGGCCGCACCGTGACTCCGGGAAATTCGGCGATGACGGCGGTGCCCGTCGGGACCTGAGCGATTTCGATGGTGTGCGGCGGTGGGAGAACGAGGTCGGCGACCATGCGGTCCTGCCGCTCGCGGAGGAGGCGCGCCTCGCTTTCCGTCACGGGATAAAAGCGGATCGTGTCGCCCGAATCGACTTGGCCGATCTTCCACAGGTCCGCCTCGATGATGGTGGCGGGACAGACGAAACCTCCCAGACTCGGACCATCGGGACCGAGGATCACGGGCATGTCGCCGGTGAAGTCGATCGTGCCGACGGCATAGGCGTTGTCGTGGATGTTGGAAGGGTGGAGCCCCGCTTCGCCGCCATCCTCGCGCGCCCAGGTGGGCTTGGGTCCGATCAGTCGGACACCGGTGCGGGCGGAGTTGTAATGGACTTTCCAGTCGGTCGCAAAAAAGGTCGCGATGTCTTCCGGAGTGAAGAATTCGGGGGCTCCATGCGGTCCGTAGAGCACGGCGATGTCCCAGTGTTTGGCTAACGCGGGAAGGATCCCGTCGGGAAGCGCGGTCGAGGCCCCGGCCTCCGCGAAGGCTAGGTGGAGGACATCTCCGGTACGCAAGGCGCGTCCTCCGTGACCACCGAATTGCCCAAGCGTGAAGGTCGACTTGCTGCCGAGATAATCCGGCACATCGAGTCCGCCCTTCACCGCGAGATAGGCGCGGGCGCCGGGATTCTTGCCGCTGCCACCGATCTTCAGAACGGATCCGGCCGAGGCCCTGACAGGCACACCAAACGCCACTGCTTCGCCATCGAGCGTCGCGGGCATGGCCGCCCCAACGAGGGCGATCTCGGTGGCGCGGTTGAAGCGCAGGGTCGGACCTGAAACGGTGATCTCGAGTCCCGCGGTGCCTTCGCAATTCCCGACGATGCGGTTGGCGAGGCGGAAGGAAAGCGCGTCCATCGGTCCCGAGGGCGGGATCCCGACCTCCCAGTAGCCGAGACGTCCGGGCCAGTCCTGCACCGTTGTCTGCGTTCCCGGCGCGAGCACGTCGATGGTCGGGGCGTTGTAGACAAAACGTCCGAGGCTGCCCG
>JALRFZ010000720.1 GCA_023253615.1 Verrucomicrobiales bacterium
GATGTTCTGGTGGGTGTCGCCGTTGCCGAACCCGGTCAGGACGACCTCGCGCGAGTCGGCGCGGTCGTCGCCGTCGGTATCCTGGAGGAAAAGCAGGTCCATGTCGGCCGCGACCCAGGCACCGCCGTGGCCGAGGGCGAAACCCATCGGCATGTTGAGCCCGTCGGCAAAGAGGGTCGACTGGTCGGCCCGACCGTCTCCATTCGTGTCCTCGAGGATGTAGAGTTTGTCGTCGGGCATCTCGCCGGGCTTGAGCTGGGCATAAGCCAGCGTGCAGAGCACCCAGAGCCGCCCACGCGGATCCCACTGGATCGCGACCGGTTTGGCGATGCCGAGCGATTCATCGGCAAAGAGGCTCACCTCGAAGTCGGGATGGATCACGAAAGAAGCCAACTCCGCCTCGGGCGAGGGGTCGGAGGTGGGCGCATTGTCAGGACTGATCGCGCGGAGCAATCCGGTGTGGGCGAAAAGAATCAGGAAGGCGGCGATCGTTCTCATTTCGTTGTCTCCTTCGCATAGCGTTGGATGTCCGCCTCGGCCCCGGCGATGAGCGCGGGCAGTGCGTCGATCTCGCGGACGAACCAGCGCTCTTCGCGTTTCTCGACATCGCGTGAGGCGGGGACGTGCTGGCGGTCGCCGAAGAGGAAAGCCCAGTTCGTGGGTCGGTAGTATTGCTGCCAGAGGAGATTTTTCCGGGCGATGGCGTCGTGAAGGGCAGGGCTCATATTCTCCGCCTTCCGAACGCCAGCGCCGATCTGGTCGAGGAGCGAGTTCGCCAAAACGAGTTGTCCCGATTCATTGAGGTGGACGCCGTTGTCGGACAGTCCCGCCTTCCAATCGGCGGCGGCGCGGACGAAGAGGAGCTTCCGCTCCGACGCGAGGCGTTCGATCGCTTCGCCATAGGATGCGAGCACCGTATTCCGCCCACCCGCGCGAGCCGCCGCCGGACCACTTTCGAAAAACGGCGTCGGCTCGACGAGGACAATGCGGTTCGTCAGAGGCAGGAGATCATCGATCAGCTTCGTGTAGGCCGCCACGAAATCCGGGAGCCGCTCCGTCCCCTCGAGCGATTCCATTTTGCCGAAGGCGATAAAGACGATACCTGGCTCGGTGCGTTCGCGGTGATCAGGGATGCTGCCGGGCTGGGGATCGCCGACCTTTGTGTAGAAATAGAGTGGCCGCGCCTGCCGATAAACGGTGTCGCCCTGCCACGCGAGATTCCGCCAGCGCAGCCCCAGTTCGGGCCAGGTGAGTTGCATCCCGGCCTCAAGAAATCCGTAGCGGTCGAGATCAACGATTTCCGTGCCGCCGATCCACGCGATCGTCTCTCCGGGGCGCGGTTCGAACTTCGGACCTTTCGCGCCCTCGGGAAAGGGTGGCACCGGCATCGTGACCTCGGCGAAGCTGCGCCGCAGCGGAGGCAGTTCGCCCTGCTGCGCGAAAAGACCACCGCAGGCAAGAAGGAGCAAAAAAGCGATCCCACCGGTGGATCGCGTGTGGCGTGGCGTCATGCTCCATTCTGAACCGTCCGTCCCCTGTCTGGCAAGGACGCGATGGTGTGGCGCCCCTCACGCATAACTGAGCAACAAGCGGATCGCGGCGCGCACGGAAGCGAGGGAAGCGGTCTCGTCGACGGTGTGATAACCGGTCGTGGGAATCTGCAGGGTGGTGCCGCTGAATCGCCCGTCGGAAGCGGCGATGAGCCGTCCGAGCTCGGTGCGTCCCAGCGACATCGGTTTGGCGCGGGTGAGATTTTCCGTTTCGATCCAACGATCCTTGTAGGCGGTGAGGATGCCGAGATCGAGGCAGCGCTCTTCGATCTCACGGGTGAAGGCGGGGTCGAAGGAAGCGGTCGCGTCTTTTTCCCGCAATACGAGCTGCTGGGCATCGGCGGCCTCGGTGGTGGGGTAGGGACTCGTGTCGAGGACGAGGAGCCGGCTCGTCGCGAGGCCCTCGCGGAGCAGCCAGGAGAGGGCGTAGCGCCAGCTTTTCCCGGCTTCTTCCTGAGCGGTAAAGAGAGCGGTGCCGGTGAAGCCCTTGCGGAAGAGGTAGACGATCAGCGCGACGCTGAGCACGTTGTCGAGCTGGGCGGAAAGATGGGTCTCGCTGACGCGGAGGCGGTCGAGGAAGGAGACGGGAGTGCCGGGCTGCAGGAACTCAAGCCCTTCGATCTCGAAGAGCAGGTTCCGCCGCGCCTCGCAAAGGCTGCTCGAGGAGATCAACCCTTGCCCGAGGTAGGTGCCGGTGTAGGGCAGGTGCGCCTGCACACGCTGGCCGTTGAAGCGGTTCGAGATGGACGCCATCATCTGCTCGGAGACGGAGTCGCCGGTGAGTTCGCCCTGGTTGCCCGCGATGAAGGCGGCGTATTGGAATTCGTTCGGCCCCGTGCAGAGGAGTCCGTGGCGATCGATGTGGGCGCTGAGAACGATGCTCTCGGGCTCGCGGCCACGGGCGACGAGGACGCCGAGGTAACGTTCGATCTTCACATCGACTTCCTCCAACTCGCGGCGCAGGACGCGGAAAAAGGAATCCTCGGTGCCGACGACGGAAGGTTCCCTCACGAGCCCTTGGAGGATCTCGAGAAACTCGGCGAGGTCGGCGTGGCTGACGCCGCTCGCCGCGGAACCGGACGGATGACTTCGGGAAATGCTCAAAACGACCGGAGGCAAGGTCCACCTCCGTGACGATTTCGTAAAGCACGATCTGTGCCGATCCGCGCCGGATCAAAACGGAATGTCGTCGTCTTCAATCGGACCGTCCTGATAGCCGCCCGACGACGCCGGCGGCGCGCTCTGGGCGGGACGCTGCGGCGCATTCTGACGCGGCGCGTCGTAGGAACGATCCTGATACTCCTCGTGTCCGGAGGAGCCGCCGCCCTGGTGTCCGCCGTAGGATTGGCCGCCATGCGACTGGCCGCCACTGCGGGAGCCTCCTCCGCCGCCCCCACCGCCGCCGTCTTCACGGCTGCCGAGGAACTGGAAATTCTCGCCGACGACCTTCAGGCGCGAGCGCTGCTGGCCGGAGGTCTTGTCCTCCCAGGTATCGAGCTGCAGGCGCCCTTCGACATAGAGCGGACGGCCTTTTTTCATGTATTCGCCGATGACCTCGGCCTGCCGTCCCCAGAAGGTGATGTCGACAAAGGTCGTCTCCTCGCGGCGCTCGCCGTCGTCGCCGGTGAAATTGCGGTTGATGGCGAGGGAGATATCCGTCACCGCGGTGCCCTTGGGGGTGTATCGCACCTCGGGATCGCGGGTGATGTTCCCCATCAGCTGGACTTTATTGAGATTCGGCATGACGGGACTCTAGAAAGTTCGCGGCAAATATCCAGCTTTCTTTCACGGCCCCTCCGGCAACCACGAGACGAGATGGCAGCGGCTCATGTCGAAGGGCGAGTATTCCAGCCCCACCATCCGGCCGGTCGCTCCGCCTTCACCGGGCCGCGGTCCTTCCTTCGCGAGCACGGCGTAAGCCCGGTAGCCGTTCGCCATCTCGACACGGTAGAGGCGTCCTTCCTCGACGATTTCGACGATGCGTCCGACAGCTTGGATGGGAGGGCGTTCCGGCATGGGATCGGGATTGGGGGAAAACGGGTGAGTTTTCCCCGCGGATCAGGAATTCGCAACGATGGATCGGAGAAACCCGTAGATCTGGGCCTCGCGCGCCTC
>JALRFZ010000750.1 GCA_023253615.1 Verrucomicrobiales bacterium
TTTTCCTTCCGTGTTTTCCGCGTATTCCGTAGGCCGCCCCTCTGGATTCAACCCGGTCGCCTCACCCACCCAAACTCCGAACCAGCTCCTGCAGCTGCGGATTCGCCGGCTCGAGGGCCAGCGCCTCCCTCGCATACCTCAACGCGAGATCCATTTTCCCCGCATCGCGACAGACCGTGGCAAGGCCGGTGAGGTATTCGAGATGACGTGGCGCGAGCTCGCGCGCTTTCTCGAGATAAGGCAGTGCCTCTTGAAAACGTCCGAGAGAATTCAGCGCCACTCCATAAAAATACTGCGTCTCGGCACTCTCCGGCAGCAAGGCCGCGGCCTGCCGCAGCTCCTCGACGCCTTCGTCATACCGCTTCAGCCGGATGAGGAAGCGCGCCAGGCTCTCGCGGGAGAGTCCCCGGTCGTGATCCGTCATCGCCGCGGTGATCGCTCCGCGGAGTTCCGTCTCGGCTTCGGCGGGACGATTCTGCGAATAGAGCGTCTCGGCAAAATTCAACCGCGCCGGCACGAACTCGGGTTCCACCTTCTGCGCGAGCCGATAAGCCGCCTCGGCCTTCGCGATGTCACCCAGATCGAGATAAAACGCGGCGAGAAACATGTGTCCCGCGGCCCTGTCGGCGATCGCTTCCTGCTTCGTCACAAACTCGGCCGAGGCCTTCGCGAAAGCCGTCTTCTGCGCCTCATTGAATCCCGCATGGGCCACCGCGAGGACGCGCGCCGCCTCGGCGCGGACCTGGCGCGAAGGATCCTCGAGCATCGTCCCCGCGATCGCGAGCCGCTGCTCCGCCGGCCAGCCGAGCAGGGCGGTGAGTGCCTCGGTCCTCACACTCGGACTCGGATCGGCGAGACGCGAGGCGATCACCCGCGACGCCTCCTGCGTCGGCCCCTGCATCCCGGCCGTCTCCACCGCGGCGGCCCGGGCGAGGGCGGGCTGTTCGACATCGCCGGCGAGCGCGGCGAGTTTGGCGAAGGCTCCCGTTTCATTCCGGCGCGCCGAGGCGAGGATTTCACCGTAGTGGGCGTTGCGGGGACCGGGTCCCCACCATTGCTTGAACCAATCCGCCGCCCAATCCTGGGTCTGGTCGGTGTGGCACTTCGTGCAGGCATCGGGAGAACCGAGCTCCTTCGCAAGATCGGGACGCGGCACCCGCAGACTGTGATCGCGGCGCGCGTCGACTCCCATGTAGGTCGTGTGCGGCATGTGGCATTCGACACAGCTCGCCCCGGTGCTGCCGACGGGATGGAAATGGTGCGCGGGCGTGTCGTAGGGATCGGCCTGGTGGCAGCGGACGCAGAGCGCGTTGCCGGGAGCGACCAGTTTCATCGAATGCGGATTGTGGCAGTCGGTGCAGCGCACCCCGGCATGATACATCTTGCTCTGCACGAAGGAGCCGTAGACGTAGGTCTCCTCCTTCAGCATGCCGTCGTGATGATAGAGACGCTCGCTCAAGATCGAGGGTGCGTGGGTATCGTGATAGGGTTGTCCCGGGTTCCACTTCGTGTCGAGGAGGGTGCGGTGGGAATGGCAGGGCGCGCAGGTCTTGACCTGCACGTTCGAATCGAGCGGACGGGTCCGCTTCGGCTGCCCCGTCGCGGGATCGATCGCCCAGGGAAACTCGTTCGGATCGTCCGCGGGATCTTTCAAGGTCACGACGAGCCCCTTGGAGACGAGGTAATCCTTCAACCCCGCGAAATCGGCCGCGGCCTTCGCGTCGGCGGGATTCGCCTCGGTCTTCGCTTTCGCCCCGGCCCATTTCACGTGCTCCGACCCGGGGCCGTGGCAGGCCTCGCAGCTCACGTTCATCTCCGACCAGGTCGTGTGATAAGTGAGCGTCTCTTTGTCGAAACCCTTGTCGAGATTCGTCGAGTGGCAGTCGGCACACATGTAGTTCCAATTGAAGTGGCGGCGCGTCCAGTGGAGGATGTCATCCGGCGGCACCGCTTCGTCGGGGTAGAGGTGATACCAGCGCTGTCCACCCTCTTCCTTCGTCCTCGAGTCCCAGCAGACCTGCAGGGCCTGGTAGCGTCCGCCGGAAAAGGGAATCAGGTATTGCTGCAAGGGGTAATGACCGAAGGTGTATTCGATCTTCATGTCCCGCGCCGTCCCCGTCTCATCGGGCGCGTTCACCCAGTAGCCGCCGTCCTTGCGGAAAAAGCGGAAGACCTGGCCGAAGTGCTCGAAGGTAACGTCGTTGAAATCACCGAGCACGAATTCCTCCGTCGCCGGATTCATCGCCTTGTGGTGATCGCTGAGGAGCCAATCCTGGAATTCCGCCTCGTGGCAGGTCTTGCAGCTCTCGTGTCCGACGTGGGTCGCGCCGGGGATGTTGTGATAGGGGGACGAGGTCTTCGAAGCAAGGTCACGGGCCGGTTCCTCCCGCCCGCAGGAGCAGAGGAGGAGACCGGAGGACAGGACAAAGAGACAAACGGAGATGGGACCTTTCACAATCGGCGCAGATCATAACCGAGGAGTCACCTCCTGCCCATCACTTTCGCAGCGCGATGGCAAGGCGGATTCGCCAAATGCTTTCTTGCATCTCCAGATGGATTCCCATAAAATTTGAACGCGGGGCTTGGAATCAGGGTCTCTCTCATACGTCCATGGGTTTCTTCCGACATTTCACCGCACTGCTCCTC
>JALRFZ010000015.1 GCA_023253615.1 Verrucomicrobiales bacterium
CATCACGATGGTGCAGGGAGAGGGCGCCCTGCAGTCGAACCAGCCCGACAACTACTTTTGTCTTCAGGTGAACCCCTACAACGGACAGGTGAGCGAATTCCGCCCTTGATCCCTGACGTTGGTGCCGGATTCATTGGCCGCAGAATGTCTCTTCCGGCCCTGTTCTTGATTTGTTCAAGGTCCGGGACTTGAATCGGGGAGTGCTTTGACCGTGGTGCTGCCGACTCCGTGGAGCACGGTTCTTTCGTGCTTGTTCCGGCTCCCGCCAGGGGGATCGGCGGAGTCCTGCCGGAAAGCGCACAAGGCCTTCGCAAACGTTCAAATTTCCTTGGAAAAAACGCTTGTGAAATTTTTCACAAGCGATTAAGTGGGAGGTCTTCTGCACGACATGGGCAACATTTTTCCGCGTTGGACGAACCTCCTGGCAATCAAGATTTTCGTGGGCTTGGGCGCTCTCGGAACCTGCGTTGTCGCCGTCGCCTGGTACTCCTGGACTCCGAAGTACACGAGGGTCGGGTACATGCCGCAACAGCCGATCCCTTTCGATCACAGTCTCCACGCCGGGCAGCTCGGAATGGACTGCCGTTACTGCCACAGCCAGGTCGAAAACGCCGCTCATTCGAACATTCCCGCGGCGCAGGTCTGCTGGAACTGCCACGGCCCGGGCAAGGTGAAGTCCGATTCCCCCAAGTTGGAGCCTTTGCGCCAGGCGATGGATCCGAACTACGAGAATTACACGGGCAAGCCGATCGAGTGGGTGCAGTTGCACAAGGTTCCGGATTACGCCCATTTCAGCCACCAGGCCCACGTCAACCGCGGGGTCAGCTGTGTCGAGTGCCACGGTCGCATCGATGAAATGCCGGTGGTGTATCATGAGAAGCCTTTGAGCATGAGTTGGTGTCTCGAGTGCCACCGCGAGCCCGAGAAGGTGCTTCGTCCGCTCGATCAGATCACGAATCTCGCGTGGGAGGCGGACGATCTCGATCCCGAGGCCTTCTACTCTTATGTCGCCGGCAAGACCCAGGCTTCGGTGGAGGATTTGAAAAAGGCGGACCAAGGCAAGAAGTGGGATCGCGAACTCATCGGGGCTCACCTCCGAAAGGCTTGGGAAGTGCACCCGCCCCAGGACTGCGCCGCCTGTCACCATTGATCTCCAAGAAGTCCTAACGACGACCTGAACGATTTTCGAATGAAGCGTAAGTGGCAACATCCGTCCGAGGAGGAAGCATCCCGGATCCATTGGCGGAGTCTTGGCGAGCTGGAAGGCACGTCCGAATTCAAGGGCTGGCTGGAGCGCGAGTTTCCCCAGGGGGCCGGCGAGTTGGAGATGGATGACGCTTCGCGCCGTGGTTTCCTCAAATTGATGGGTGCTTCGACGGCTCTGGCTGGTTTCGGAGTGGCCTGCAGCCGCCCTCTCGAGCACCTCGTGCCCTACAATGAACACGTCGAGTGGGTCATTCCGGGCAAGGCACTCTATTATTCCACGTCGAAACCCCGGCTCGGCGGTCTCGGGTGTGAACCTCTTGTGGTCACGACCCACGAGGGGCGTCCGACCAAGGTGGATGGAAATCGTCTTCATCCGGCGGTCAGCGGAGGATCTTCCGCGTTCACCCAGGCTTCGATCCTCGATCTTTACGATCAGGATCGTTCCCGCGGTTATCGCAAGGCGGGCAAAGAGACGACCCGTCAGGATTTTGAAGACGGCTTCCTCAAGCCTTTCCGCGAAGCGAAATCAGGGGCCAAGACGGGCGTTCTCCTTTCGGAATCGACGTCGCCGACCCGGAAAGCTCTCTTGGCCGATCTCGCCAAGGCGGCTCCGGGGGTACGTTTCTTTTCCCATGAGGCGCTTGCCTCGGCGGGTGCCAAGGCGGCGTCCGCCGCTCTCTACGGACCCGGTGTCCTGCCGGTGGTGAATCTCTCCGGGGTGGATCGCGTTCTTTCCCTCGACTGTGATTTTCTTGGCAATGACCCGGTGGGTGAGGATTCGGTGGCGGAATTCTCCGTGGGCCGGAATCCCGGGCGGGAAGGGGGCATGGCCCGGCTCTACGCGGTGGAGGCTTCTTTCACGGTCACCGGTGGCCAGGCGGATCACCGTTATCGTCTCGCCGGTTCGCAGATTCTCGCGGTTGCCGCCCTGATGGCGAAGGAACTGGGCGCGGTGCTCGGAGATGCTTCGCTGGCTTCGCTCGCCGATGCGGTGGTCTCCCGGTTGGTGCCGGCCGTTTACAACGCGGCCTGGATCCGTGAATGTGCCGCCGATCTCGCTGCGTCGAAGGGCAAGTCGGTGGTGTTGGCCGGCTCCCGTCATGCCGCGGAAGTCCATTTCCTTGTTGCGGCGGTGAACAAGGCTCTCGGTGCCTATGGTGCCTCGATCACCCTGGTCAATCACGCCCTTTCGCCGATGGAGGACGTCGTGGCCTTGTCCGCGGCCATCGAAAAGGCGGAGATCGAGACGCTCATCGTTCTCAACGAGGGTGATGTCCTCTTCGACGCCCCTTCGAATCTCGCCCTTGCCCAGAAGGCGGCGAAGCTGAAGTCGCTTGTCCATGTCGGGGTGCGTTACAACGAAACGGGCAAGCGTGCGTCCTGGCACGTGCCCGGGGCACACTACCTGGAATCGTGGGGGGATCACTACAGTCTTTCCGGTGTCTATTCGGTGCAGCAGCCGATGATCCATCCGCTCTGGGGTGGTTATTCGGTGGACCGCTTCCTTCTCGCGCTTCTTCAGGAGGATGCCTCCGGCGCGGCTCTCCTGGAGAAAGTCAAGGCGACCTACGCTGCCGCCGGCGGCAAGGATTGGACCGCGACGCTGCGGGATGGGTTCGCCAAGGAAGTCAAGCTTCCGGCGGGGTCTCTCACCGGCGATCCGGCGGCGCAGGTGGCGTCGCTCGTCAAGGCGGTGATTCCCGACTTTCCTCATGCCGAGGGGCTCGAGGTGGCCCTCACTCCCGGTAACGCGACGTGGGACGGGCGGTTCGTGAACAACGGATGGTTGCAGGAGGCGCCCGATCCGATCACGAAGCTCACCTGGGACAACGCGGCTCTCATCAGCTTTCATACCGCCGCCGCGCTCGGGCTCGAGGATGGCGATCTGGTCGAGTTTTCGGTGGGCGACCGCAAGATCTTCGCGCCCGTGCTCCGTGCTCCGGGGCAGGCGGACTTCGCCGTGAGTCTCGCGCTCGGCTATTACGGCGACCTCGCCGATGAGACGGTCAGCAAGGGGGTTGGCTTCAATGCTTACCCGCTCATGACCACGGTGCAGCCGTATGTGGTCACCGGAGTGATGCCGAAGCCTCTCGGCCGCAAGCATGCGCTCGCGCTGACCGCCGAGCACTACAGCATGGAGGGGCGTGCGATCGCCCGCGAAGGGACCGTCGAGATGCTGAAAAAGGATCCGACTTTCGCGCAATATCAGGGGATGGACAGCCATATCCCCGAGAATGTCTCCCTCTACAAGGGGATCGACTACGTGGGCGCGGATGTCCCGGGTGGCCCGATCGTGGGTGTGCTCGCGGGGCACGAGTTCCGTGTCGATCCGCATCACCAGTGGGCGATGACGGTGGACCTCAACACCTGCATCGGGTGCAACGCCTGTGTCATCGCCTGCCAGGCGGAAAACAATATTCCGATCGTGGGCAAGGAGCAGGTCATCAACGGCCGCGAGATGCACTGGATCCGGATGGACCGCTACTTCACGAGTCCGAAGGACAAGGAGACGGTCGCCGAGCTCGGCAACGTTTTCGACTACATCGCGGGCAAGGAAAGCACCAAGATCGAGCCGGGCCGTCGTCCCGTGGACGACGATCAGATCGAGATGCTCCCCCAGCCGGTCGCCTGCCAGCAGTGCGAAAGCGCCCCCTGCGAAACGGTCTGTCCGGTCAACGCCACGGTTCACACCAGCGACGGTCTCAACGCGATGACCTACAACCGTTGTATCGGCACCCGTTACTGCGCCAACAACTGTCCCTACAAGGCGCGCCGCTTCAACTACTACGATTACAACAAGCGCCCGCTCGCGCAGCTCGAACTCGGGCCCCTCGCTCCGGCCGCGGGCAATGCGACGACGACGCAGCAGCTCCAGAAAAACCCGAACGTCACCGTGCGCATGCGCGGGGTCATCGAGAAGTGCACCTACTGCGTGCAGCGCATCAACACGGCGAAGATCGCCGCCAAGGCGGCGGCCCGTGACTCGGCCGACATCCAGGTGAAGGCGAACTCCTTCACGGTGGCCTGTCAGGATGCCTGTGCCGCCGGTGCGATCACCTTCGGCAACCTCAAGGCGGTCGGCGACAAAATCAACGAGGCCAAGAAAAACCCTCGCAACTACGACCTTTTGAAGTATATCGGCACCCGCCCGAGGACGAGCTACCTCGCCCGCATCAAGAATCCGAACCCCAGGATGCCCGGGGCGGAATACGTGGGTACCGTGACCTCGCAGATGCATTAATCCGAGTCTTTCCCCGACCATGGCAGACCTCTCCAAAGCGAACGCGGCCGTGCACCCCTCCGAGGCGGAGGGGGTCGCGCGTGAACCGCTCGTGCTCAACAACCGCTCCCTCGGGTGGATCACCGACCGGATCTGCGGCATCGTCGAAAACCGCCAGCCGTTCATCTGGTGGGTGCTCTTCGTTCCCTCGGTCTTCGGTTTCCTCTGTCTCCTTTTCAGCCTGGTCTACCTCGTTTCGACGGGGGTGGGGGTGTGGGGGATGAACCACCCGGTCGCCTGGGGCTGGGATATCGTGAACTTCGTCTTCTGGATCGGGATCGGCCACGCCGGGACGCTGATTTCGGCGATCCTTTTCCTGACCCGCCAGAAGTGGCGGACCTCGGTGAACCGTGCCTCGGAGGCCATGACAATCTTCGCGGTGATGTGCGCCGGCATCTTCCCCGGCTTCCACGTCGGCCGCTTCTGGATGGTGTGGTTCCTCGCCCCGATTCCGAATTCCAACGCGATCTGGCAGAATTTCAAGAGCCCGCTCCTCTGGGACGTCTTCGCCGTCTCGACCTACTTCACGGTTTCGGTGCTCTTCTGGTACATCGGTCTCATTCCCGATCTCGCGACGCTTCGTGATCGCGCGAAGGGGCTCGGCAAGAAGCTCTACGGATTTTTCGCCCTCGGATGGCGCGGCGGCAACCGGCAGTGGCGCCACTATGAGATGGCTTACCTGATCCTCGCGGCTCTCTCGACCCCGCTCGTGCTTTCGGTGCATTCGGTCGTGTCGTTCGACTTCGCCACTTCGGTCGTTCCGGGTTGGCACACGACCATTTTCCCGCCCTACTTCGTGGCGGGTGCCATTTTCGGCGGGTTCGCCATGGTGCTCACCCTGATGCTGCCGGTGCGCAAGCTCTACGGACTCGAGGATCTCATCACCGCGAAGCACATCGACAACATGGCGAAGATCATCCTCCTCACGGGGACGATCGTGGGTTACGCCTACATCATGGAGCTGTTCATCAGCTACTACAGCGCGAACGCCTTCGAGACCGATGCCTTCCACATGCGCATCCTTTCCGGGCCCTACACGTGGGCTTATTACTGCATGTTCTTCTGCAACGTGATCGCCCCCCAGGTCTTCTGGTTCAAGTGGTCGCGCCACAATCTCTGGATGGTCTTCATCATCGTGAACCTCGTCAACGCCGGGATGTGGTTCGAGCGTTTCGTCATCATCCCGACCTCGCTCGCCCGCGACTTCCTGCCCGGCCAGTGGGGCTACTACTCCGCCTCGTGGGTGGAGAAGCTCCTCTTCGCCGGCAGCTTCGGCATGTTCATGATGCTGTTCCTTCTCTTCCTCCGCTTCCTTCCCGTCATTGCCATCAGTGAGGTGAAGGGCGTGCTGCCCGAATCCGATCCCCACTACCCCGATTGGAAGCATCTGCGCGACAAAAGGCGCGTCTCGTCGAAATAAGACAGGAATCCCCACCCAGCAGGAACCGTGAGCAATTCATCCTCCAGTTCAACCGAGCTCTTCGGCTACGTCGCGGAATTTTCCTCCGCCACGGATCTCTATCACGCCGCGGAGAAAGTCCGTGACGCCGGCTTCCGCCGGTGGGACGTCCACACGCCTTATCCCGTCCACGGCATGGATCATGCCATGGGGCTCGGCAAGAGCTGGCTCTCCGCCCTGGTCCTCGTCGGAGGCATCACCGGATCGATGACGGCCCTGCTCCTCCAGTTCTTCACGCAGGTCAGCCTTTATCCGACGGTCGTCCAGGACAAGCCCCTCAACCTCTTCACGATCCCGGCCTTCTTCCCCGTGACCTTCGAGTTGACGATCCTCTTCTCGGCCTTCGCGACCCTCATCGGGCTCTTCTCCCTCATCATGTTGCCGCGCTGGAATCACCCGCTCTTCAACTCGCCCCTTTTCTCGAAATTCTCGAACGACGGCTTCCTGCTCGTGATCGAGGCCCGCGATCCCAAGTTCAAGCGGGAGAAAACCAAGGAACTGCTCTCGGAGATCGGTGCAGGCAAGATCGAGGAAGTCACTTACTGAACCTGACACTGGCATGCGTTGGTTTTTTCTCATCCTGGCGATCGCTTCGATCACCCTTGCATTGGCTCTCGGACCCCGCGGCGAGAAGTTCTCCTCGCCCCCGTTCATGCTCTTCCCCGACATGGACAACCAGTACAAGGTGAAGGCGCAGAAACCGAGCGAGTTCTTCGAGGACGGACAGGGCGCGCGCAAACCGGTCGAGGGCACCGTGCCGATGGGGTACACCGCTCCCCTCGGCGACGCCGTCGAGACAAGCAGCCTCGACTTCTCCCGTGGATCCGATTATTACAACACCGGTCTCTTCGGTGATT
>JALRFZ010000029.1 GCA_023253615.1 Verrucomicrobiales bacterium
ATGTAATCCTCGTAAACGCCGCCGAGGATGGAGGGCATCATCTTCGCGGGAGGTTTGGGATAACCGCCGGCATCGACCAATTCGTCGAGGGTGTAGGCGAGTTGCTCCCAGCCGGTTTTGGCCTTGGCTCCGACCTTGAACTTGAGAAGGGTCTCGGAAAAATTCAGGACGCTCTCGGCGGTGGCGAGCTCGCTGTGGCTCCATTCGCGCCAGAGGCTGTCGGCCCCTTTGTTGCCGATGCCGGGGAGCATCCGGACGAGGCGTTTGAAGGCGATCTCGTCGCGCCGGTTGAAGACGAGCTTCATAAAGGCGGCGGTGTCCTTGATGTGGGCCTGCTCGAAGAAGCGGAGCCCGCTCGTGATGATGAAGGGGATGCCGCGCTTCGTCAGCTCGAGCTGGATTTCCATGGCGTGGAAATGGGCGCGGTAGAGGACGGCGATCTCGTTCAGCTCGATCCCGTCGTCGCGCAGCTCGAGGATGCGCTGCGCGACAAAGGCGGCCTGGGTGCCGGGATCCTGCATCGGGACGAGGGCGGGCAGCGACTCGCGATCGGGACGGGAGGGGGCGAGGTCCTTGCGGAATTGTTTCGTGTTCGGGGCGATCGCGGCGTTGGCGAGAGTGAGGATCCCGGGGACGGAGCGGTAGTTCGTCTCGATGACGTATTTCTTCGCGCCCTCGTAGCGGTCGGTGAACTCGAGGATGTTCCGGAAGTCGGCTCCGCGCCACGAATAGATCGACTGGGCGTCGTCGCCCACGACCATGACGTTGTTCTGCGGCACTCCGAGCAGGTCGATGAACTCGGCCTGGAGCAGGTTGGTATCCTGGTATTCGTCGACGAGGATCCACTCGAACTGGTTCTGATAGAGGCGGAGGAGGTCTTTCCGCTCGCGGAAAAGCCGGAGGGGTTTTTCAAGGAGATCGTCGAAATCCATCGAGTTGGTCTCGCGCTTCTTCCTCTCGTATTGTTTCTGGAGCGTCTCGATCTGGGGAGTGAGATGCCGGAAGTAGGGATAACGGCGTTCGACAAGGTCGGAGATCTCCTCGCCGGTGTTGATCGAGAGGCTGAAAAGGTCTGCGAGAACCTCGGGCTTGGGGAAACGGACGGCCTTGGTGTCGATGCCGCTTTCCTCGACCGTGCCGGAGAGGAGTTCCTTCTGGTCCTCGCGATCCATGATCGTGAAACCGGGCTCCCAGCCGAGTTCGCGGGCGTGCTTGCGGAGGATGCGGTTGCCCACGGAGTGGAAGGTCCCTCCCCAGAGATCTCGGAGATCGTAGGGGACGAGCTCGCCGACGCGCTCGAGCATTTCACGGGCGGCCTTGTTCGTGAAGGTGAGGAGGAGGATGTTGGCCGGACGCACCCCGTTGTCGAGGAGGTAGGCGACGCGGTAGGTGAGGGTGCGCGTTTTGCCGCTGCCCGCCCCGGCGATGACGAGGGCGGGGCCCGGAGGCGCGGTCACCGCGGCGAACTGCTTTTCATTCAGCTCGGCGGCGTAGTCGATCTTCGATTGGGCGTTCGCCGGCTGGCGACTGACGGTGTATTCACGGGCCATCTTCCGGTGACCTTATGCCCCGGACCTCGTCCTTGCGCAAATAAAACGCCGTGACACCGCCTGATTTACATCTTCCGGGCAGCGGCTTCCGCCAACTGACTGCGTTCGCCCCGCTCCAGGGTGACGTGCGTGCTGCACGCCTCGTCGCGGAGACGGTCGCGAGTGTAAACAAGACCGTTGCTAAGTCGATCCACATAAGGGTTGTCAATCTGGGCGGGGTCACCCACGAGGACGAGCTTCGACCCCCGCGCCATGCGCGTGACGATGGTCTTCGCTTCCAGCGGCGTCAACTGCTGGGCCTCGTCGAGAATGAAAAAGCGGTTCGGGATGGAGCGTCCGCGGATGTAGCAAAGGGCTTCGATCTCGATGAGCCCCGACTCGAGGAACGGATCGTAGCTGCGTTTGCCGCCGCCGGCCGGGGGGAACTCGGGGCCGCCCTTGCGCTGCGGGCGCTGGGCCTGCTTGCGTTTGGCGGTGCCCTGCTCGGGGGTGAGAAGAAATTCGAGGGCGTCGTAGACCGGTTTCAGCCAGGGATCGAGCTTCTCCTCGAGCGATCCGGGGAGGAACCCGAGGGTATCGCCCATGGGAATGACGGGACGGCTCACGGTGACCCCGTTGTAGATCCCGTCGAAGGTCATGTGGAGGGCCGAGGCCACGGCGAGGAGCGTTTTCCCGGTGCCGGCCTGGCCGTAACAGGTGACGAGGCTGATCTCGGGATTGAGGAGGGCGTCGAGGAAGCACTGTTGCCCGAGATTGAGCGGGCGGAGCGGTGCCCCTCGCTGGATGCGGATCTGCTCGGGGATGTTCAGCTTGTGGAAGGCCCCGTCGATCCCCATTCGCGCCGGCATGGTGCGTTTCTCGCCGGCCTTGAGGAGGACGTATTCGTTCGGGCTGATGCGGCGGACGTGCGAGGGCAGGTCGAGCCCTCCGGTCGAGGCGAATCGCTGGAGGTCGTTCGGTTTGATCTCGACCACGATGGGCGAGGCCGCCCCGACCTGGGCGCTGTCGACCTTGTCGTTCTGATAATCTTCGCAAGGGATGCCGATGGCGTGCGCCTTGAGCTGGAGATTGAGATCTTTGGTGACGAGGATGGTCGGCGCGGTGTTTTTCTCCGCGATGAGCTGGGTGCAGATGAGGATGCGGTTGTCGTTCGAGATCTGGCCTTCGAAGACGGCGAGGAGTTCCTCGACCACCGCGCTCCGGTTCGTCGCCGTGGGCTGGGCGGGGACGAGGCGCACCGAACCACCCTCGCGGTTGGGGATGCCGGTGGTCGCGTTTTCGGGATGTTTGGCGAAGAGGGCCGCGAGCTTGCGGTGGACGCTGCGGGCGCTGGCGCCACGCTCGGACTGTTCGTTCTTGAACTTGTCGAGCTCGCAGAGGACCTCCAGCGGAACGCAGACATGGTTGTCGCCGAAGCGGTCGAGGCAGTCCGGATCGTGAAGGAGGACGTTGGTATCGAGGACGAAGTTCTTTCCGATGGGCGAGGGGGCCTTGAGGCCGTT
>JALRFZ010000118.1 GCA_023253615.1 Verrucomicrobiales bacterium
GGCGGCTCCGGCGGCTTCGCCCATGGCGACGGCGTTGCCGGTGACGCGATAACTGGCGTGGGAAATGAAATCGCCGCTGATGCAGCGTCCCGCCATGAGGAGCCCGTCGACGTCCCTCGCGATGAGGGCTCGGAGGGGAATGTCGTAGGGTTTCATTTTCACCCCCGCGTTGTGGTAGGCGGCCTTCTTGTTGTCCTCGGCGGTGAGGGCGTGGATGTCCACGGGGAAAGTGACGCGGACGACGGCGTCTTCCTGCACCGCGCCCTGGACGAGGTCCTCGCTCGTCATGAGGTAACGCCCGCGGATGCGGCGGCCGTCGCGGATGCCGATCTGTTCGGGCGTGGCGGCGACTTGCAGGCCATCCCACGGACCGCCGAGCTTGCGCAGGCCGCGCACGAGTTGATGAATCTCGCCACGGGCGCGCATCGTCGCCTCGGTGACCTGGGCGGCATTGGTGGCGTTGATGCCATACTCGTGGTTCGCCATGAGCAGGACGAGATTTCGCTGGATGGGAAAGAGGCAGGCGGAACCGTAGCTCGGAGTGACGCCAGCCCGCTTCAGTTCATCGCGGAAGGCGGGTGGCCCGACATGCCGGCCGTTGTCACCGACCGCGTGAATGAATCCCGCGATCTGCGACACATCCTTTACCACGAGCAGGGCATACATCGTCATGGGCTGGCAGGGGCAATCGTTGTCGCGGCCGATCTCGAATTCGCAGCCTGCCTGCGCCCCGAGGTCGCCGTCGCCGGTGGTGTCGATGAAAACCGGCGCACGCCACGCCTGACGACCGCTCTTGGACTCCGTCACGATGGTGCGGAGCGAGCGCCCCTCGCGATAGGCGGCGGCGACACGGGTGTGGAGCTGCACTTGAACGCCGGCGGCGGCACAGAGTTCCTCGAGGAGGAGCTTCATCTCCTCGGGCTGATAGCTGAGCCCGTTCATGCCGCCACCGTTGATGGCTTCGCGCTCGCGGAGACGGCGCACGAGTTCGACGTTGAAACCCGGTTTGTCGAAATCGAGCAGGTAACCGAGGAGCGACGAGGTCCACACGCCGCCGAGCGAGCCGTGCACTTCGAAAAGCCGCACCTTCGCTCCGGCCCGCGCCGCCGTGATCGCCGCGGTGACGCCGGCAGGTCCCGCTCCGCAGACGATGACATCGGCGTCGGTGTTGATCGGGAGATCGCGGGCCGCTTCGAGGAAGCCGGTGGACGCGGTGCCTTCGGCAGCGAAGAGCGAGGGGGAAGACAAGACCCCGGAGGCGGTGGCGAGGGATCCGAGGAAACGGCGGCGGTCGGTGGTGGTGGGGGGAGTCATGGGATCGACGGGGGTTTTGCTCTCGATCATCATAAGCGGCTTGTCCGGAAACGGGAACCGCGCTTTTATGCTCATCGTAGCATGAAAGGCCGGAAACCACCCACGATGCAGGAAGTCGCCGCGGCGGCGGGCGTTCATCGCACGACCGTCTCCCTCGCCCTGCGCGACAGTCCACGACTGCCCGCGGCGCGGCGCGAGGAGATCCAGCGCATCGCGGAAGAGCTCGGTTACCGGCCGAATCCCCTCGTCTCCGCCCTGATGGCCTCGCGCGTGAGCCGCCGCGAACCGAAACACCAGGCCACCCTCGCTTTCGTCAGCGTGGACCCGGAAGTGCCGCGCGGCTGGCCGGACACGGACACGACCTACGGCATGATGTTCCGCGGCGCCCGCGACCGGGCGATGCGACGGGGCTACCTGCTCACGCCCTTTTGGCTCGGCGAGTCCAGGCTCCAGGGCGAGCGCTTCGCCCGCCTCCTCGCCGCGCGGAACATCCACGGACTCCTCATCGCGCCGCACTTCGGCCCGGCCAACCGCATCGATCTCGACTGGCGACGCTTTTCGGTGGTGGAGCTGGGATACAATCTCATCCAGCCCGCCTTCAACCGCGTCGTGCATGACTACTACCACTCGATGCAGACGGTGTGCGCCGAGCTGCTCGCGGCGGGACACCGCCGCATCGGCCTGCTTTTGCCGAGGCACTCGGATGTGAAAACCCATCACCTCTGGTCCGCCGCGTTTCTGCATTTCCAGGCGGGGTTGGAACCGGACGAGCGCATCCCGATACATCATCCCGAGCACCTCACCACCGCCAATGTCCGGAAGTGGCTCCGCGCCGAACGGCCCGAAGTCGTGGTCATCGGGGGCGTCCTCTTTCCACGCCAACCCGGCGAGCCGCAGTTCTTCGAGCTTCCCCGGAAACAGCGCCACGTCAGCCTGAATCTCGTCGACCGCGACGATCCCCTCCCCGGCATCTACCAGGACGCCCACCTCATGGGCGCGGCGGCCGCCGATCAGCTCATCAGCCAGCTCCAGCGCGGCGATTTCGGCGTGCCGGAACTGCCGACGAGCTTGTTGGTGAGCGGAATTTGGCAGACGGGCAAGTTCCGGTGATCCTTCCTTTCAAGGCAATGGATCCATTCGACTCGTTCCAGTGCCGGCTCAGGGTGCGGTCGCGGGTGGCTTCACCTTTGGATGAGTCTCGAAAAAGGCCCACACGACTTCCGCGGCATTCAGTTCCCCGGTGCTCGGGCCGGACTGGGAATTGACACCGCGGGAGACGCGGCCGGGCCAGTTGTGACCGTGACCCTCGATCCGGTAAAAGACGACCTCCGCTCCCTCCGGACCCAGGGCGTAAGTCTCGCGGACGACGCGTGTGGCGTCGCTTGTGTTTTTGGGCAGGGTTTCGATTTTCGGCGGGCTTGCGCTGCCATTGGCCGTGACCCACAGCTCGACCATGCGGGGCGCACTGAGGGCGATTCCACCGCGTCCGATCACTTCGCCACCGTCGAAGGGCACGGCCGGGTCGGCGGTGCCGTGGAGATACAGGACGTGAACCGGGTGCTCCGGGGCGAACTCCGCCTCGAACGCTGCGCCGAGCGTTCCCGCACTGGGCGCGATCGCCGCGAGCAGGTCGCCCAGCTCCCATCCGAGACGCTGCGTCATGAAGCCGCCGTTCGAGTTGCCGGTGGCGTAAATGCGACGCGGGTCCACCTTCAGCTCCGATTTCAGCACCTCGATCAGGGCGCGGATGAAGCCGATGTCGTCCACCGTTTCGCGTCCGGGAAAGCGGGGCGAGACGCGTCCGTCGTTCCAGCCGAAACCCCGCCCGGGATTGGGCGTGCCCTGCGGATACACGACGATGAAGCCGTGTTGGTCGGCGAGAGGATTGAACCCAAGCCCCGCTTCGGCCACGGCCGCAGATCCCTCGCCGCCGTGAAAGGCGAGCACCAGCGGGACGGGCTTGGAGCCATCGTAGCCAGGCGGGATGCGGAGCCGATAGACCCGGTCCAAGCCCGCGTGGGAGAGGGTTCGTTCGTGGGTTCCCGAAGCCGGGACGGCGGGCGCGGCGGTTGCCGCGAGAGATGCGTAAAAGGCCCAGTTCGCCTCGCCGAGGCCGCGCAGCAGCGCGAGCGTGTCATGGTCCACTCCCGGCACGACGGTGAAGGTGTGGTCGATCGTCAGATTCCGCAGATGCGCGGAGTAGTCACGGTTGAGCGGCTCCGTGAAATCGGCCGACCCGACCGCGATGCGCACGCGCACCCGGCCGCGCACGGCGTCCGCCTGCTCCTCCGCCACCGTGATGGGATGGACCGCCCGGTAGCGATCGAGGTCGCCGCCGAAAGTCTGGTCGAGAATGCGCTCGCGCTCGGCGGGATTCCCGGTGGCGCGAGGTCCGGCAAAGTCGAGATCGAGCGGCCCTCCCGCGAGAATGGAGACCGCCCCGAAAAGCTCGGGATATCGGAACCCCAGGCGGGCCGCGCCGTAGCCCCCCATGCTGAAGCCTTCGATGATGCGCCCTTCCCGCGTCGCGAGGGTGCGGAAGGTCCGGTCGACGAGGGGGATCAGCTCCCGGATGAGGACGGTCTCGACCGGTCTCACGCCGTCGCTGGAGTCGCACCACAGGCTCGCGGGCAGACCGTTGGGAAAGACCACGTGCATCGGGGGGATTTTCCCGTCCCGGATCGCCGCATCGAACCAGCCCGAAAGCGGCGCGATCCCTGCGAGCCCGCCGCCCGTGCCATGGAGCCAGTAGAGCACCGGAAAGCGGCGGTCCTTTTCCTTCCCTTCAACCGGAGGCGTGTAGACATGAAAACTCACCTCCGACTTCGCCGCCGCGCTGGTGAAGGTGTGAAAAGTGACGTTCGGGGCCGAAACGGTGTTGGTGACCCAGCCCGGAGCGTTCCCGGCATCGACTGCAATCGGAGCGGGCGGCATTTCACGATCCAGGAACAACCCGACCTCGCGGATCACATCGGCCACGACCTGCTCGTCGGCTCCCTTGCCCCAACGATCGGCGCCTCCGCCGAAGTAGAACCCGTGGCCGTATCCCGGAAATTCGCGATACTGCACTTTCACCCCGGCCTCCTTCATGAGGGGCAGAAACAGGGGTTTGTTCAATTTGTGAAGGTCGTGCCGGTCGCCGTGCAGGATCAGCACGGGAGCCCGGATCGTTTTCAACTTCGCGAGGGTGCGGGCGCGCAGTTCCGGGGTGAAGAACTTCTCCGGATCGGCCATCATCTCGAGGCGCGGGCCATACTCGCCGGTGGTGAGCATCCCGGTGTAGAGCACCGTGGCCGGTTCGCCCGCGACGATGGCGCGCACCTCCGGGTCGCCGCCCAACTCGAAAGCGATGCTGCCGCCGCCACTGCCTCCATACAGGGCGATACGCCGCGGATCCACGCCCGCGAGCTTCGCGGTCCGGCGGAGCACGGCGCGGACGTCCTCGATCGGGCCGCGGGATTGCACGTCCTGCTCATAGGTGCGGAAGGTGGCCATGACCACGGCGTAACCGGCCTCGAGGAAACGGGTCAGGACCGGGTTGTCCGTGAGATGTTGCCGCAGGCTGGCCTCGGGGAACTCACTCAGTCCGCCATGGATGAAGAGGATCGTCGGGAAAGGCCCGTCGCCCCGGGGTTTCCGCCACCAGGCGCGGACGGCGCGTCCATCGGCGGCGGTCGCCTCGATGACCTCGACGGGACATTCCGTCTCGGGTATCGTGACCGGGGCCACCGGCCAATGGAAGACGGGTGCGTCGCCATCGCCCTCCATTCCCGCGGTGCGCCTCGAGCCGGGAGCCGGGACGGTCCCGGGCTTCGCGGCGAAGATCCGCGCCTCCTCCGCCGTGACCCGGCCGTCGCCATCGGTGTCGGCCGGTTTGAAAAAGCCGAGCGACCCCGCTTCGGCGGCGTCGAGGCTGCCGTCGCCGTTCGTGTCGAGTTTCGCGAAGGAATCCACGACGCCGGCGCCCGGCGGCGGGGACTGGGCACCAACCCACGGGATTAGCAACAGTGCGAGGATCGCGAAGGCCGCGGCGAGAGCGGACGCTCCGGTGAGACGGCATCGCGTTTGCCCCGGCGGGCGCGTTGTGGATGGCCTGTCGGATCGCCTCATGGATCGGTTCGTTGAAACCCTCGCGATGAGTTGAAGTTTCAGGAAGAAATCCCCGCGTTCGCCGCTTCGTCCGGGTTCACCTTCTTGGAACGTCGCAGGAGCCAGCCGAAGGGTTCCCAGAGCTGCCCGAGATACCCGGCGGGCATCGGCTCGCAGATCCCGAAGTTCTCCGGATACCGCCCTTTCGGCATGTAGTAGGTCCCGAAAAGAAGGTCCCAGAGCGGGAGCAAACCGGCGAAGTTCTTGTCCCAGGCCTCGCGGTCCCGCGAATGGTGCCATCGGTGGAACACGGGCGTGGCGATGACCCCGCGCAGGGGGCCGAAATCCCAGTTCACGTTCGCGTGGAGGAAGATCGCGTAAAAAGTCAGGACCGGTGCGGTGCTAAGGGTGACGGTCGGATTGTAGCCCATCAGGAGGACCGGACAGACCTGGACCATCTTGTTGACGAGGTCGTTCACCGGGTGCACCCGCAGGCTCCCGAGCCAGTCGAGATCCTCCGAACTGTGATGCACCGCGTGAAACGGCCACCATTTCCCCCGATGGAAAAGGCGGTGGTTCCAGTAGCCGGCGAAATCGACGAGCAGGTAGATCTGGACCACCTGGAGCCAGACCGGCTGGCGGCTGAGCGGTCCGAACCCCCGGTATTCGCCCAGCCTGAGGATATCGACGCTGGTGACCTTCGCGAGGATGAGCACGGTCAGGGGTAGGACGAGCATGAGGCGCACGAAGGGCTTCGTCAGAAGGATCGTGGTGAACCAGTAGACCACGTCCGTGAACCATCCGCGGCGGAAGACCGGCTGGATCCGGTTGCGGCCACGCCCGGCGATCCGTTCGATCACGAAGAAGATCACGGAGAGGATCAGAAGGGTGGCGAGAACGCCGGGGAAAGTCTTGTCGGTGGTCATGGAGAAGGGGGCGGTCCCTGCGATAAGCCTGGTCTGCCCCGGGGGATCGGGGAAGACGCCGACAGGAGGTGTCCCGGTTACAGAATCCGGAAAGAAGATCCGGCCGATCGGGGCAAGGCAAGCGAGATGCGAACCAGCGTCCGGAGGAAACGAATACCGCTCCGACGGGTCGGTTCACCGAGGCTCGGGCTGAAGACCAAGACGCACTTCCATCTCCGCCAATACCTTCTTCAACCAAAAGCGAACCGGGGCGAGAGATTTCTCTTCGAGGAGATAGTCCATATGGTCGGCTCCGGGATAGCGATGCAAGACGGTGTTTTGCGGCCGCGCCGCGTGCAGCGCGACGGCGTTGGCGACGGGCACGTCCGGATCCCGGTCCCCATGTCCGATGAAGACGGGACCGGAATATTGCCCGAGCGCTCGGAGGGCGCTCGATGCCTCCGCCGCAAAGCCATGGCGGCGCGCCGCCTCGTTCACGGCGACGCGAAAGGCCCGATCCGATAAAAAGGGCCGGGCGACGGGATACAGCCGGGGGAAGGTCTGCGCTGCAAGTCGCCGCGAGGTGTGGGCCACGGAGTAGAGATCCTTCGGACCGGAAAAAGCCATCACGCCGGCCACCCCGGGCACGACCGGTGCCGCCTGAATCGCCGCGATGGCTCCGTAGGAATGGCCGCCAAGCAGGACTGGACCTACCACCTCTCCCTTCGAGCGCAGGGTATCCACCAGTTCCACCAGATCGCGGGCGTCGAGATACCCGTAGGAGCACGTGTCGCCGCTGGAACAGCCCTGACCACGCAAATCGACCAGAAACACCCGGCAACCCTCCGCCCGGCAGAGCAGCGCGAGCGGAAAAAGATAGGACGAATTCATCGCCGTGCCGCCCCAACCCGGAAAGAGCAGCACGGTGGCCCGCGCCTCACGGTCGGTTTCGCCGCTCTCCCCATGCCATGGATCGAATCGCCAGAGATGGAGCGTCGCCGCAGGATCGGAAACTCCGACGGCCTGGTGACCGGAGAACCACTGCCGGTCGAAGGCCTCCGGATCGAGATCGCGCGTGTTCGACGAAAAATCATCGGCCACGCTCAGGCCTCCCTGTTCGCGGTTCACCGGCTCCAACACCTGCCGCTCGATCTCGTGGATCACGAACCACTGGACGCCGGAAACCGCGAGAACAAGCAGCAGGAGAAGCCGTCCAAGACGGAGTTTCATCCAACGACGTTCATGCATACAAAGACGATTTTCGACCAATCGGCCGGGGCCTCAACGCTCGTTTTCAGCGCACCGCCAGTTTCCTCCAAGGTCACCGCGCCGTCCTTGTCCGCATCAAAGCCTGCCGAAGCGCGCGGCGAATGGATCCCGAACCGCCAACCGATGATGCGGGACTCCGAAATCCGGGCTTGCCCCGGTCCCGCCCAGCGCGGACTGTCCCGGCCCCATGTCTCCTTGGAAAAAAATCCGCTACCGCCTCGAATGGCTCGGGCTGCAGTGGCTCTATTTCGCGATCCCCCTGCTCCCGCGCGGGGTGGCGCATGCCTTCGGCAAATTGCTCGGCAGCCTCGCCTTCCACCTCGACCGCCGCGGCCATCATACCGCGATCGAGAATCTCACCCTCGTCTTCGGCGGGGAAAAAGACGCGAAGGAAATCCACCGTCTCGCCCGCGATTCCTATCGCTCTTTCGCGCAGACGGTGATCGACCAATTCTGGAGCGCCCGTCTCACGCCTGAAAACTGGACGCGCTACTGCGAACTCGAGGTCGAGGACATGGACGCCGTCGACCGCGCCCGCGAGACCGGCGCGATCTGGGTGACGCCGCACTACAGCAACTTCGAGTGGATCGCCCTGATGATGGGCTTCCGCGGCTACAAGTTCACGATCGTGGCGCAGGATTTCCGGAATTCCCTCCTCACCGAGACCTACAAGAAAAACCGCGAGCGTTCCGGTCACGAGGTCATCCCGCAGCGCGGGGCCATCATCCGACTCCTCAAAAACCTCAAGGCGGGAGGCCACGCCGCCTTCCTCCCCGATCTCACGATCAAACCCTCGAAGCCGGCCACGATCATCGAGTGTTTCGGCCGCAAGACCTGCGTCACCGCGATCCACGCCGAGCTGATGAAACGCACCGGCCTGCCCGTGATCCCCGGGATCTGCCTCCCGAAGCCGGACGGAGGTTATCTGTTGAAGGGCTTCAAGCCGCTCGAGTTCGGTCCCGACGACACCGAACACACGATTGCCCAGGCCTGCTGGGACATCTTCGAACCCATCATCCGCGAAAATCCCGCCCCTTGGCTCTGGATGTACAAACACTGGCGTTACCTGCCTGAAACGACCACGGTGGCATATCCCGCCTACGCCTGGCGGACGCCGGCCTTTGATGAAGTGCTGGCTCGGGTGGAGGGGAAGAACCAAGATTGATCGATTTCGTCAAAGAACCTGAATTTTCCATATGGCTGCATCCACGTTCAACATTCACCAAGCAAAGACGCATCTTTCGCGCCTCATCGCCAGGGCCGTAAACGGCGAGGAGATTGTCATCGCGAATGCGGGAATTCCCAAGGTGCGCCTCACACCGGTGAGAGATGAGGTTGTCACCCGCCGCCCGGGACGATTTGCCGGCGACTTGCATGTCACCGAAGCCTTTTTCGAACCCCTCCCGCCGGAAACGCTCGCATCGTGGGAAACCCGCCGCGAGATTCTCCCATGAGTTCATTTCTCCACGGCCTGACCCTCGCCACCACCGACGGATTCTTCTCAGACGCGGGATTCCGGACCTTCTGGTAAAGCCTCATGGGACCGGAATCACCTCCCATGACCCTCGACACCCCTCTCGAAGAGGCCGGCTTGCTGCGTCTCGACAAGAAAAACCGCGAAGGCTACGAGAAGCTCGGCCTCGTCACGATCGGCGATGCGCTCCTTCACTTTCCGCGGCGTCACGAGGATCGCACGCGCTTCGATCGCTTTCCCGAGGGTGGGATGGAGCAATCGGTCTGCCTCCACGTCCTCGTCAGCGATTGCCGCAGCTTTTTCGGACGCGGACAGGGCCGGCGTTGTTTCGAGGCCACGGTCGAGCCCGCGGGCGGCGATCTCCTCGGCAATCGTCTCATCCTGCGTTGGTTCAACATGCCGTATCTGGCGAAGGTCCTCGCGGTGGGGCACCGTCTCGTGATCTACGGCCAACCGAAGGAGAGCAAGGGCCGCGTCCTCATCGATCATCCCGATTTCGAAATCGTCGAGGACGATGAAGCCACCGCCGCACCGCACATGGGCGGCATCGTGCCGATCTATCCGCTCGCCTCGGGCGTGGGACAAAAGCCGCTCCGTTCCCTCATCCACCGGCTTCTCGCCCTCGTGCCGGATGAGGCCATCCCCGAATGGCTGCCGGAAGGCGCAGGTGGATCGCTGACCCGCGCCACCGCGATCCGCACGCTGCATTTCCCCGCGAGCATGGCGGAGCTCGAGCCCGCCCGCCGCCGCCTCGCCCTCGAGGAATTCGCCACCCTCCAACTCGAGCTGCTGCGCCGTCGCGCCGAGTTCCGCCAGACCCACGTGACTCCGCGCGCGGGTCCCGGCCGCCTCCTCGATCAATTCCTCGCCAACCTGCCCTACGCGCCGACCGGCGCGCAACAACGCGCCATCGACGAGATCCGCGGAGACCTTCTCCTGCCCACGCCAATGGTGCGTCTCCTCCAGGGCGACGTCGGCGCGGGAAAAACGCTCGTCGCCGCCGCGGCCATCCTCCTCGTCGTGGAGAAGGGTGCCGATGCCGCGCTCATGGCCCCGACCCAGATCCTGGCAGAACAACATTTCCGCAACTTCCGCGAATGGGGCGAGCCTCTCGGGGTGAAGGTGCGGCTCCTCACCGGCACGCGCGACGAGGGAGGCGACCTGCCGCTTTTCCAGAATCAGGGAGGCGCCGATCGCCCCGGCAACGTGATCATCGGCACCCACGCCCTCTTCCACGGTCGCGCCGATTTCGAAAACGGCCTCGCCCTTGCCGTGATCGATGAGCAGCACAAATTCGGCGTGGCCCAGCGCGAGGCACTCCTCTCGCAGGGCGAAGGCGTCTCCGTGCTCGCGATGACGGCGACCCCGATCCCGCGCACCCTCACCCTCGCCTTCTACGGCGATCTCGATGTCTCCATCCTCGACGAACTGCCCGCGGGACGCGGCAAGCTCATCACCGGGATCCGTCTCACCACCCAGACGAAGCAGGCCGCGGCTTTCGTGTTGGAGCAACTGGCCGCGGGCCGCCAGGCCTACATCGTTTATCCCTTGATCGAGGAGTCCGACAAGCTCGCCGCCGGTGCCGCCACCGCCGCCTATGCGGAATGGGCGGAACGCTTCGCCGACTACCGCGTCGGGCTCGTCCACGGGAGCATGAACAGCGACGAGAAGGACGCGGTGATGCGTGAATTCCGCCATGGCAAGATCGACGTGCTCGTCGCCACGACGGTGATCGAGGTCGGCGTCGATGTGCCGAATGCGAACGTGATGCTCATCTTCCACGCCGAGCGTTTCGGCCTCGCCCAGCTCCACCAGCTCCGGGGACGGATCGGCCGGGGAGAACACAAGAGCTATTGCGTGCTCCTCGTCGATCCGAAGCAGGAGGACGCGCGCGCCCGGCTCCGCATCCTCGAGGAGACACGCGATGGTTTCCGCATCGCCGACGAGGATCTCCGCCTCCGCGGCCCGGGCGAAGTGCTCGGCACGATGCAGAGCGGCCTGCCCGATCTGAGATTCGCCGACCTTCTCGGCGACACCCGCCTCGTCGAGGAGGCGCGCAAGATCGCGGAAGGGATGCTGGCAAACGGGTGACACGGTCGTCTGCGGTGACGCGCATTCGTAGTTTTCAAGGCGTGACGGAGTCGATAAGCTGACTCAACCCCATGAAAAACGCCCTCATTGCCGCCCTCGTTCTGTTCGCCACCGGCCTCCATGCCGCGCCCAAGCCGAACGTGCTCCTCATCCTCGCCGATGATCTCGGTTACTCCGATCTCGGCTGTTACGGGAGCGAGATTGCGACGCCCCATCTCGACTCGATCGCGGCGAACGGGCTCCGCTTCACGCAATTCTACAACACCTCGCGCTGCTGGCCGACACGGGGCGCGCTCCTCACTGGCTACTACCCCCAGCAGATCGGGCGCGACGCGCTCCCGACCGTGGCGGGAGGCGGCGGAGACCAGAACCGTCGCCCCGCGTGGGCCGAACTGCTGCCC
Organism: Verrucomicrobiales bacterium; assembly: GCA_023253615.1. Classification (GTDB taxonomy): domain Bacteria; phylum Verrucomicrobiota; class Verrucomicrobiia; order Verrucomicrobiales; family DEV007; genus Arctic95D-9. Next base: position 11,544 of record JALRFZ010000118.1, read on the forward strand.
AAACGGCTCAAGGAAGCGGGCTATCGATCCTATCACACCGGCAAATGGCACATCGACGGCAAACCCGTCGCGGAGGGCTTCGACCATTCCTATTACCTCCAGGACCAGGGCCGTTTCTTCAACCCTGACAAACACTTCAAAGACGACGCGGCCCTTCCGCCCGTGGAGAAGGACTCCGGCTTCTACGGCACCACCGCCCTCGCCGATCACGTCATCGAGGTTCTGAAAGAACACGCCGCCCATCACGCCGACGCGCCCTTCTTCCACTACCTCGCTTTCGCCGCGCCGCATTTCCCGCTGCACGCCCTGCCCGAAGACATCGCCCTTTATCAGGACACGTACACCGCTGGATGGGACGCGATCCGCGCGAAGCGCTGGCAGAAAATGCGGCAGCTCGGCCTCCTCGATGGCGAACTCTCCCGTCCCGAGAGCGATCTCGGACCGCCCTACCATTTTCCCGAGGCCCTCGCGATCCTCGGTCCCGGCGAGATCGACAAACCGGTCGCGTGGAAGAACCTGACAGACGCCCAAAAGAAATTCCAGGCCGACAAGATGGCGATCCACGCCGCCATGATCCACCGCATGGACCTCGAGATCGGGCGCGTCTTCGAGCAGATCCGGGCGATGGGACAATGGGAGAACACCCTCGTCCTTTTCCTCTCCGACAACGGGGCCAGCGCCGAGATCATGGTGCGCGACGACGGCCACGATCCGTCGCGGCCACCCGGATCCGCCGACACCTACCTCTGCCTCGGCCCCGGCTGGTCGACCGTGGCGAACACGCCCTTCCGCCGTCACAAGACCTGGACCCACGAGGGCGGCATCGCCACGCCCCTGCTCGCCTCGTGGCCCGCCGGCATCGCCGCGCGCGGCGAGATCCGCACGACCCCCGGTCACGTCATCGACATCGTCCCGACCCTGCTCGAGCTCTCCGGAGCGACCACGCCCGCCGATGCGCCACCCGCCCCGGGCAAAAGTCTCGTCCCCGTCTTCGCCAAGGAGGCGGATCCGCTCCAGGAGACACTCTGGTGGCTTCATGAGGGACACAAAGCCGTGCGCCAGGGCGATTGGAAAGCGGTCGCCCCGAAAGGCGAACCCTGGGAGCTCTACGATCTCGCCAACGATCGCGACGAGTCCACCGACCTCGCCGTCGCGCGCGCCGAAAAACTGAAGGAACTGGTCGCCGCGTGGGATCGCCTCACCGCCGACTTCACCGCTCTCGCCGCCTCGCAGCCGCGGGAGGAAACCGCCCCGGCGAAAGGCAAAGGAAAAGCAAAAGCCGAGGGCAAGGGGAAGGCGAAGGGCAATGCCGCGAATCCCCCGCGCAAACAGGTCCTCGTGAATGGCGAGAACTTTGATCTCGCGGGGCGCCCCGCCTTCCGCATGGTGCCCGAGAAACCCGCCACCGTCGCGGGAGGAAAACCCTGGGTCTTCTACGGGCCCACCCTGCCTGCTTATCCCGACGAGGCCGAGCGCTGGATGCACGAGCGTTTCCTCGCCGCCGGCATCGCCGTCGCCGGGGTCGATGTGGGCGAGGCCTACGGCAGCCCGAAAGCGTTTCCGTTTTTCGAGGCCCTCCACCAAAAGATGGTCGCCGACGGCTATTCGCCGAAACCCGTCCTCCTCGGTCGCAGCCGTGGCGGCCTCTGGGCGAGTTCTTGGGCTCTCGCCCATCCCGACCGCGTCGCCGGGATCGCCGGGATCTATCCCGTCTACGATTTCACCACCTATCCCGGCCTCGCCAAAGCCGCGCCCGCCTACGCCCTGACCGAAGCCGAATTGGAGGCCCGTCAGGACGAGCTGAATCCGATCCGCCGCGCCGCGGACCTCGCCAGGGCAAAGATCCCCGTCTTCATCATCCACGGCACCGACGATGTGGTCGTGCCCCTCGCCGCGAACTCCGGCAAGCTCGAGGAGATCTATGCAGCCGAGGGTGCCGGTGATCTCATCGAGGTGATGAAGATCGAAGGGCAGGGCCACAATTTCTGGACCGGATTTTTCCAGTGCCGGGAGTTGGTGGATTTCGTGATCGCGCGGGCGGGCGGGACGATGGATTGACGGAAAGCCACCTTCCCGTATCTTTGGAGCGTGAAAACGACCATCGATATTCCCGAAGACCTTTACCAAAAGGCGAAGATTCGGGCCATCGAGCGGGGAGTGACCTTGAAGCAACTCGTCGTTACCTCGTTGAGCAAGGAACTCGAAGGAACTTCCCGGGTGGAAGACTCGCCCGTTTCCTATTGGGCCAACCGACGCCTCTTGCCTGAATATGAGGCGGCAATGAAAGAAGGTGCCTTCCGACCGAGAGAGGGGGATCGGGACATCACCGATCTGATCTCCGACGACAGCGATGCGCGCTGAACCCGTCTATTTCGACACCAGCTATCTCGTCCGCCTTTACCTCGAGGACAAAGGAAACCAATTCACGTGGTGCCCCTTGGGCGAAGAAGTGCAGGAGCGATTGAAGCGAGCCTATCGCACCGCGTCACCAGACACCTTTCTCCGCGCTGCCGACGCCCTTCATCTCGCCTGCGCCGCCGAACACGGATTTCAGGAAGTCTTCTCCAACGACAGGCATTTCCTCGCCGCCGCTCCGCATTTCGGCCTGAAGGGAATCAACGTGATCCTCTGAGAGACGTTCCCTGATCCCGCCATGCCCTTCTCCGTGGGAATGGGATAAAAAGGCTCCATGCCTCCTCTTTGTCCCCGCCACCTTCGCCGCGCCATACTGCTTCCTCTCGCTCTGGCTTTCCACCCCTTCGTCACGGCCGGCGATCCGCCCCTCCCTGATACACTGCGCCCCTGGTTCACCCCATCCGCCGAATTCGCGAACGACCTCGGTGCCTTCCCTAGCCCAATGCGTTTCGAAAACGGCGACGAGGTCCGCACCGCCGCCGACTGGGCGAAGCGTCGCGAGGAGATCCTCCGCACCTGGCATGGACTCATGGGCGAATGGCCGCCGCTCGTCACCGAGCCGGTCGTGGAGACGCTCGACTCGGTGAAGCAGGAAAATTTCACCCGCCATCAGGTGCGCTTCCTCTGGACTCCGATCCAGAAGACGACGGGCTACCTCTTCATCCCTGACAAAGCCACCACCGGAAAACATCCCGCCGTGCTCACCGTCTACTACGAACCCGAGACCGCCGCAGGCATGGGCAACGAACAACGCGACTTCGCCTACCAGCTCGCGAAGCGCGGTTTCGTGACCCTCTCCATCGGTACGAGCGAGACGAGCGCCTCGAAAGACTACGCCCTCTACTGGCCCTCGATCGACGACGCCACGGTGCAGCCGCTCTCCATGCTGGCGTATGCGGCGGCGAACGCCTGGCACGTCCTCGCCTCACGTTCCGAGGTCGATCCCGCGCGCATCGGAGTGACGGGACATTCCTACGGGGGCAAGTGGTCGATGTTCGCCTCGTGCCTCTTTGAGAAATTCGCCTGCGCCGCGTGGAGCGATCCCGGCATCGTCTTCGACACGCGGCCTAGCGTGAACTACTGGGAGCCCTGGTATCTGGGCTACCATCCCAAGCCGTGGCGCGCGCGAGGCGTGCCGTCCGAGGCCAATCCGGCGCGCGGTCTCTACCCGGAGCTGCTCAAGGCAGGGCGCGACCTGCACGAACTCCACGCCCTCATGGCTCCACGACCGTTCCTCGTCTCCGGCGGCAGCGAGGATCCTCCGGCGCGCTGGCAGGCTCTCAATCACACCATCGCGGTGAACCGTCTCCTCGGATTCGAAAACCGCGTCGCGATGCACAACCGGCCCGACCACGCGCCGAATCCGGAATCGAACGAGATTCTCTATTCGTTCTTCGAGCATTTCCTGAAGCCGTGAGGCCAGAAAACACAAGAGGGTCGGATCATCGACCCAACCCTCTTTGACGAGCGCCGCAGGGCGGACTCCCGGTGTCGCGCCTCACCACTCCACCAGCTCGACGCGGCGGTTCAAGGCACGACCTTCTTCGGTGCGGTTGCTCGCGACGGGGGCGAGCGGTCCGACTCCGGCAGCACGGAGACGATCGGGAGCGATGGCGTAGCGGACGATCAGTTCCTTCGTCACCGACTCGGCGCGGGTG
>JALRFZ010000155.1 GCA_023253615.1 Verrucomicrobiales bacterium
ATGCAGCGACGTGTGTGTACGCATGCTTTACCTGCGGGTTGGTTTGAACGGGTCGTTGTCCGCGTCGCCCTTGTGCCCCGCATCTCTGAACTCGTTTGCCGAGTACGTCGGCAAGGCGAAGCAGGCGTCCACCATCTCGAACCACGCCAGCCCCTTCTCTCCGTTTTGCCCCAAGCGGAGCCAATCAGCCAGCCTGTGCCGCGGGCCATATCCACCGGCTGGCTCCTGGAAATATGCACGTCGAGATCCCGCTTGCGGGAACGCCAACATGTACATCCAAACGCCAATCCATTGGAGCAAGTCGTGGTACGTGACCTTGAAGTTTACATAGCGACGCTCGCCGACGTCGAACTTGGCCTTGCCCCTCAGCTCGATCTCGGTTGCCATTTTCTGCAGGTATTTGACCGGCAAGAAGCTCTCTGCCAGGGCAAACAGCGATGCGTGCTCCCAGGCTGGTAGGCTGCTGATGCGAGGCCCGGTCCGACAGACCCACCAGCTCCAGCGCGACGCGCACCTTCTCCTGCCGTTGCGCCCGCGAAAGCCGGGAATCGAGAAGCAGAGGCAGCTCGACATTCTCAAAGGCCGAAAGGATGGGCACGAGATGATAGAGCTGGAAAACATAGCCGCAGTGCCGCGCCCTCCATGAGGTGAGCTGGCCGCGCGAGAGAAGGGCGAGGTCGCGTTCGTCCACGTGGAGTTCGCCGCCGCTCGGTTGATCGATCCCCGCGATCAGGTTCAGCAAAGTCGTCTTGCCCGATCCCGAGGGCCCCATCAGGGCGAGAAACTCACCGCGCGGCACATCAAGGTCGAGCGCTTCGAGCGGCGTCACCGTGGTGCGGCCCTTGCGGTAGGTCTTGGTCAATCGGCGGCAGCGGATGAAAGGGGCCTCACTCATGGCATTGACGTTTTGTCAGGGTTCATCTCCCGGATGCGTTCGCCGGCTTGCAAGTCCGCCGGTGGATCGATCACGACGCGGTCTCCCGGGCGCAGACCTTCGCGGACGAGAAGATGATCTTCGCGCCGATCCTCGCCGAGGACGATTTCGACCGCCTCGAGCCTCGCGCCGGTGACGTCCGCTTTCCAAACCGTCGCCCGCGATTCCCCCACCTCCGTCAGGGCGCGTTCGGGCACGTAGAGGCGGATGCCTCCGGAGACCGGCGGGGGCGCCCCGCCCGGCGTCTCCGTCGGGACTCGCGGTGCCAGAAACTCGGCCCGGCAGAGCATCTCGGGCCGCAGGCGCGGATCGGGGTCCTCAATGCGGACCTTCGCCTGCAGCGTGTTCCGTTGCAGATCAGCCTCGCCCGCGATGCGGGTGACGGTGCCGTGGAAGACCCGATCGGGGAACAGCGAGGCGCGCAGGCGCACCTCCTGCCCCGGCTCCAGCTTTGCCGCCTCGGCGAGCGGCACATCGATGCGCGCCTGCAGATGATCCGGCTCGTAGAGCACCGCGATGGTCGAGGATTCGGGATCGTCCATCCCCAGCATGCGCTTTTGCCCCGGGACGGCGACGAGACGCAGGACAATGCCGTCGATGGGCGAGAGGATGCGGGTGCGCTCGAGTTCGAGCCGCCGGCGATCCACCTCGGTCGCCGCCTCGGCCAGCCGGGCCTCGAAGTCCCGCGTCGTCGCCTCCTGCAGGCGCAGCTTTCCGAGCAATTCCTCCTCGCGGGCACCCAGCGCGGCGATCTCGGCCTGCTGGGTCGCGAGCTGGAGGCGGGCGAGCGAGACCTCGCGCTCCGAGACCGCGCCCGAGCCGCTTGTGGCGATCGCGTCGTAGCGATTCACCTGATCCTCCAGCTCCGCCCGGCGCGCCCCGGCCGCCTCGACCATCTTCGACAAGGTCGTGATCTCCGAACGGATGATCGCCGGCTGCTCTTTCTGTGCTTCGGTCAGGGCGCGCAGCGATTCGAGCCGGCTCTCGGCGGTGCGGAGGTTCAGAACCGCATCGTCGTCGATCAGGGTCGCGAGGAGCTGGTCCTTTTTCACCGTCTCCCCCTCGAGGACATGCACTTCCCGGACGATTCCGTCGATCAGGGCCGTCGCCTTCACCGGCAACGGATCCGGCTCGACCCAGCCCGAAGCCTGGAAAAGCGGTGTGTTGGTCCCGGTGACGGCGGCCACATCCTCCCCGACTCCCCCGATCGCGATGACGCGGGCGAGCGCCACCTCGCGGGCCGGGAGGAGCCGGTCGCCGATCACGAGCAGGAGCAAGGCGGAAAACCCTGACAAAAGCACCCATGGCAACAGCGCGGCCGCGCGCTCGCGCCAGGTTTTCGAGGCGACGGCGGCATTTGTGTCAGGGTCCCGGCTCAGAGAGGCCAGGGATGGGGAAGAGGAAGGCATGGATCTCGATGGCTTGAATTCGCCGCAATCATGGCAGCGGAGGAAAAACGGCAAGGCTCCGGAACGGGAGCCGACGACACGCACATTCCGATCAAACCAAACACACCTGGATCAGGGTGAGATAGACCTCCCGCGACGGCGGAGGAGGCTCGAACAAAGCAGCGCGACCGGGAGCCGGACCTGCCGGCGCGACCAGGGGCCGCAATTCCGACGCCCAACCCGACGGCGGCACCGGCAAGAGCGGGAGCGACACTTTCGCCAATTCCTTCAGCGGCAGCATCCAATCCTGATGCAGGGTCACACAACAGGGCAACTCGGTGTCCTCGGACGGATCTTGCTTGCAGCAGCACGATTTCGCCTTCGCTTCGTGACAGATCCGGTCCTTTGCCAGGCAATAATCGACCGTCCCCAGACCGGGGATCATCAGCAGCGCGGCGAGCAACAGCGCCTGGCCCAGAGCTGTGAAAGGACGCATCACGTTGCCTCTACGATACGGGCGGCGACGGCGGATTGTCAAGACGGAGCGCCCCAACCCCCTTGACTCCGGTATCACCCCCTCTTAGGTCCGGTGCATCATGCCAGACCTCCGCACCTTCCTCGAACGCACCTTCGCCGCCCGCGGCGGAGTGATGTCGTTCGAGGAATTCATGGCTCTCGCCCTCTACGATCCGGAGCACGGCTACTACACGAAAGGCATCGCCGATGTCGGCGGTGCGCGCGGCGATTTCGCGACTTCGGCGACGCTTTCCGACGCGCTCGCGCGGGCGATCGCCAGGTGGATCGCCGGAGAGATCGCGGTGCATGGCTGGCGCGGCCCGGTCGCGGTGATCGAGGTGGGCGGGGGCAATGGCGCGCTCGCCGCCGGAGTTCTCAAGGCGCTCGGCTGGTGGCGGCGGCGTTCGATCCGCTACCACCTCGTCGAGGTTTCTCCGGTGCTGCGTGAGCTCCAACGGAAACGTCTCGGCCGCCCGGTGACCTGGCATGAAACGATCACCGAGGCCCTCGATGCGGTCGGCGGAAAGGCCCTGATCTTTTCGAACGAACTCGTCGATGCTTTTCCCGTGCAATGGCTCGTCTTTCACGAAGGCACCTGGCGCGAAATCCTCGTTCGATACGAGAGCGGCAGATTGAGCGAAATCTTCCGAGAGTACGAGGGCCCGCCCCCGGATCTGACCGATCCCCGCGAGGGACAACGCATCGAGTTGCGTCCCTCCTTTCGCTTCTGGCTGCGGGAAACGGCCACCGCGATGCACGAGGGATCGATGCTGACGATCGACTACGGCGCCGCCACCGCGGATGAGGTTTATCATCGACGCCCCGGCGGCACCCTGCGGGCCTATCATCGGCACGAACGCATCGAGGGCGGAGGGATTTACGCGCGGTTCGGGAAGCAGGATCTGACCAGCGACGTGGTTTTCGCCGATCTGGTGCGATGGGGCGAAGCCTGCGGACTGCGCCAAGTCCGGCTCGCGACCCAGCGCGACTTTCTCGAGCGTCACGGAGCCCATGACGATGCCATGTCCACGGGCGAGGCGGGCGAAGCCTTCCTGGTGCTGGAGCAGCGTCGGGAATTTGGGGCTTGCCACACCGGCGATTGATCCTACTTTAATCTCCTCGGATGAATTCCACGACACCCAGCACCCTCCTCCCGCTTTCCGCGCTCCTGCTCGGACGGGTGCTCCTCGGCTGATCGCCGAGCCATGTGTCCCCCTCCCAACTTCCGAACCCGTCACGCACGGGTGAATTGCGCCCCGATCCTTTTGCCCCTTTAGTCGAACCCCAAACTCCATGAAACCTGAATCCATCCGCAAGTACCGGCCTTTCC
>JALRFZ010000160.1 GCA_023253615.1 Verrucomicrobiales bacterium
GGAGCCCGGAGCCCGGAGCCCGGAGCCCGGAGCCCGGAGGTCGGAGATCGCGGTGCAGCAGGTACCACGTAGCACGCACCAGGCACCTGAACGATCTGCTTGTGTCGCAGGAATGATTTTTCGGGGAGGCTTTGCCAAGTCCGGTGTGATGCGGGTTGCAGGGCAAAGTTGGAAAAAAAACGGAAAAAAAAGGCACTTGGCACGGGGGGTGCTTTTTGGGGGGTGAACCAGTGAGCAAGAGCTTCTTTTCGAGACGCTTGTGAACCAACCCAAAAAACTAATGAGAGATACATTCAACCTGAAGACCCTGTTGTTGGCGGCCCTCGTGGCAATGCCGCTGTTGTTTGGAAACCTGATCGCGCAGGAGGCGGCGCCCGCCGCAGAAGCGCCCTCGAAGTCGGTCGAAATCGCGACCTCGGCGGCAAAGGCGGCCGTGGAAGCCGAAGTGGCCGCGGGGGTGGGAGAGGACGACCAGAAGGCCCCCGCCTACCTCGAACTTCTCGAGGCCCAGGGCGAAAACGCCTACGCCTTCGACTTCTTCACGATTTCCATGGTTTGGACCCTGATCTCGGCGGCGCTGGTATTCCTCATGCACCTCGGGTTCGCCACTCTCGAAGCCGGCCTCACGCAATCGAAGAATACCGTCAACATCCTGTTCAAGAACTGTTTCATCATCGCGATCGGTCTCGTGACCTACGCCTTGATCGGCTTCAACACCCACTATCCCGGTGACTTCAACGGCTGGTTCTCGATCGGCGGCCCGCTTGGCGAGGGCAACGTCGATGATACGTTCGGATATGGAGGTGTCGCCCTCTGTATGACCGGCTACGGGGACTTCATCTTCCAGGCCATGTTCGCGGCGACGGCGGCGACGATCGTCTCCGGTGCTGTCGCGGAGCGGGTGAAACTCCCGAGCTTCATGATCTTCGCCACGATCCTCGTCGGCCTCGCCTACCCGGTGGTGGGCTCCTGGCACTGGGGTGGCGGTTGGATGGGTGGTCTGAGCGGCGGGAACGGCTTCAAGGACTTCGCGGGTTCCGCGGTCGTCCATGCCTTCGGCGGATTCGCGGCTCTCGCCTGCGTCATCATCCTCGGCCCCCGCAAGGGCAAATACACCAAGGATGGCATCAAGCCGATCCTCGGCCACAGCATGCCGCTCGCCGCGGTCGGTGTCTTCCTGCTCTTCTTCGGCTGGTTCGGATTCAACGGCGGATCGGTGCTCTCGGCCGCTCCCGGACCTCTCGGGCTGGTTTTCGTGACGACCGCGCTTGCCGCCTGTGCCGGAGCGCTCGGCGCCATCGCCACTTCCTGGGTGGTCCTGAAGAAGCCTGATCTCTCGATGACCCTCAATGGATTCCTCGCCGGCCTTGTCGGTATCACGGCCAACGCCGACATCGTCTCTCCCTCCGGGGCGATGGTGATCGGTGTCATCGCGGGTGTCATCGTGGTCTTCTCGGTGCTCTTCTTCGACAAGATCAAGATCGACGATCCGGTCGGTGCGATCTCCGTCCACGGGGTCTGCGGTGTCTGGGGCATCCTCGCCGCGGCGATCTTCGAAGTCGTCCCCGAGGGCGGTGAGAAGCAATTCTCCATCGTCGGCCAGCTGACCGGCGTCCTCGCGGTGGGTGCCGCCGCCTTCCTCTTCTCCTTCGCCCTGTTCTACCTTCTCAAGCTCACCCTGGGGGTCCGCGTGAGCGCCGAGGAGGAACACGAAGGTCTCGATGTGGCGGAGCACGGCACGCCGGCCTACCACATCTGAGGTGTCGCCGGATTTTCCGTACAATCCTTTCATCCGGGCGGCGGGGAGTGATCCCCGCCGCTTTTTCGTACCCGAACGGGCCGGTTCCGCGGATCCTGACAAAAACCAAAGGTTTCACGAATCGGATCTCGACACCGCCGCGGTCGATCCCTATAATCCCCTCCGTGCAAGAGTACGCCTACATCCATGACGAGGATGACATCCCGGCCCCGCTGCTGGAGGTGCCCTTCCTCGAAGCCTTTTCCAAAGAGCATCTCGATCAGGTGCTCCACGCCTCCGCCTTCATCGAATGCGAGCCGGGCGACGAGATCATCGCCGAGGGCGACGAAGCCTCGCGCATCTTCATCCTCCTCGCCGGCGAAGTCGCCGTGGTGAAGGGGGGGAAGCAACTGGTGCGCATGAACCACGCCGGCGACATCTTCGGGGAACTCGCCGCCCTCGAGGACGAGGTGCGTTCGGCCTCGGTCGTGGCGGTGAAGGATTCCTTCTGCCTCGCGGTGGATCAGAAATTCCTCGAGCACATCCTGCCGAAGGATGACAATCCGGCTTTCTACGCCTGCCTCTACGAGTTCATCGCGAAGCTGACGACGAAGCGCCTCAAGGCCACCTCGCAATATCTGGCCAAGCTCGATGAAGAGCTCCACCAGTTGCGCGAGGCCCTCGCCGCGAAGTGATCGGCGGTGCGAGCTTCCGCGTCCGCACGGTTCAACCTTTTGCCGCGGCGATGGCGTCCTGGGCCTGGGTCGTGGGCGTGGCCTTGAGGTCGCGCCAGATCACCTTGCCGTCCTTGATGAGGAAGCTCTGGCGGGCGGAGAAGCCCTTGTCGTTCGTGGGCACGCCGAAGGCGGCGATCACCTCGCCCTTCTTGTCGGCGAGGAGGGTGAAGGGAATCTGGAACTTCTCCGCGAAGGCGAGCTGGTCCGCGGGCGTGTCGGCGGAGACGCCGAAGACCTTGATTCCGGCCTTTTTCACGTCTTCAAAGGCGTCGCGCAGATTGCACGCCTGCTTCGTGCAGCCGGGGGTGTCGGCCTTGGGGTAGAAATAGACGAGGCTGATCCCGGTGGCGAGTTCCTTGCCGAGATCGACGGGATTTCCTTTTTGATCGACGGTCTGAACCTTCGGCGCGTCGGCGCCGACTTCGAGCGGTTCGGCGAACAGGGGAGCGGCGATCAGGGAAAGGGCGGCGAGAGTGAGAAAGAGGGGTTGGGTTTTCATACCCGCCATTGAATCGGGAACCACCCCCGAAGTAAAGCCGGAATGCCGGGCGCCGCGAGGCGCAATGGTGCCCCCGCGCCTCTCGTGACCCGTGCCCCGCCCGCCTTACTTGACGCTCGCCGCGGGCAGGGGTTCGGGTGCCTGTCCGTTGCTGAAGAGGAACTTGAGGTCCTCGAGCTCGAGATTCCGGGTGAAGCCTTCCTCGCCGAGGACGCCGGTCATCATCGCGCTCTTCTGCTGCTGCAGGATGCGGATCTTCTCCTCGACCGAATCGCGCATGAGAAGCCGGTAGGCGTTCACGCGGCTTTCCTGGCCGATCCGGTGACAACGGTCGATCGCCTGGTTCTCCACGGCGGGGTTCCACCAGGGATCGTAAAGGATGACGTAGCTCGCCGAGGTCAGGTTCAGACCGCTGCCGCCGGCTTTCAGGGAGAGGAGGAAGACTTTCGCCTCCTTCGATTCCTGGAAGTCGCTGATGACCTCGTGGCGGTTCTTCGTCTGGCCGGTGAGGTAGCTGTAGGGGCGTTCGCGGTCTTCCAGCTCTTCCTTGATGATGTCGAGCATGGAGACGAACTGCGAGAAGACGAGCACCTTGTGCCCTTCCTCGTGGAGCTGGTCGAGCAGGTAGAAGAGGGCGTTGAGCTTGGCGCTTTCCTCGTAGCGGTATTTCGCGTCGATGAGGCCGGGGTGGCAGCAGATCTGCCGGAGGCGCATGAGCCCCTGGAGGATGACGAAGCTGTTTTTCCGCAGGCTCTCGTCGTTCTCGATGCCGAGGAGGACCTTCTGGATGCGCTCGAGCTCGGCGCGATAGAGCTTCTGCTGGGTGTCCTCCATCTCGCTGAAGACGTCCTCCTCGATCTTGGGGGGCAGGTCGAGGGCGACCTCGCCCTTGGTGCGGCGGAGGAGGAAGGGACGGAGGCGGGCGGTGAGGCGCGTCTGGGAATGGCCGTCCTTCCGCTTGTCGAAATTCTCCCGGAAATACTTGCGATCCCCGAGGATGCCGGGCATCGCGAAGCTCATGAGACTCCAGACGTCGAGGAGACGGTTCTCGATCGGTGTCCCGGTGAGGACGAGGCGGTTGCTGCCGGCGAGGGCCCGCGCGGCCTTGGCGGCCTTGGAGTCGGGGTTCTTGATCTGCTGGCCTTCGTCGAGGATCATGCCGAGCCAGGTGATGCCCTTCAGCTCGTCCGCACAGGTGCGGAGCTGGCTGTAGTTCAACACGAGCAGGTCGATGTCCTTGCCGAGGCGGTCCACCTCGAGCTCCACCTTGTTGCGCAGCACCTGCACGCGGATCGAGGGCGAGGCTTTCTTCACTTCATCGGCCCAGACATCGAGGACGGACTTCGGACAGACGACGAGGCTCGGCGGAGCCTGGTCGCCGCTTTCCTCGCGCAGCCAGAGCAGCCAGGTGAGGGCCTGGATCGTTTTCCCGAGACCCATGTCGTCGGCGAGGATGCCGCCGAAGCGGTTCGTCGCGAGGTAGGCGAGGAAGTGGAAACCCTCGATCTGGTAGGGACGGAGATTGACGTTGAGTCCCGGTGGAATCTCGGGGCGCACCTGGAGCTTGAGGCTGCGGGCGCGGGTCGAGATCTTTTCCCAGGCCTCCGCGTCGAAGACTTCCTTCGCGGCCGGCTCGGCGAGCTGCAGGGCGTGGAGGCGGTGGACCTCTCCGGTGAGATCGAAGGGATCGAGACCGATGCGCGAGACGGCCTCGGCCTGCTCTTCGCTGAGATTCATCTTCAGGCGCAGCCAGCCGCCGCGCTCCATCTTGACAAACTGCCCGCGGGCGTGGACAAGGGCGCGGATCTCCTCCTGGGAGAGGTCCATGCCCTCGACCTTCACGACGACCTTCAGGTCGAACCAGTCGATCTCCTGGTTGACGACCTCGAAGGAGACCTGGGCTTCGACCGGATCGGCCTGGAGCGTGGCGAGATCCGCGTCGGCGATGATCTCGATGCCCTCGGGGAGCGATTCGAGCCACTCCGCGTATTTCTCGGGGAAATTCTTCGTCACCCGGGCGCGGTAGCAGCCGAGGTTGCCGTCGAAGGTCGGCTGCATCGGGGCGATGAGGCGGCCGACGCGGCGCTGCAGGCCGCGATCGTAGCGGAAGATGTGATCGGCGTCGCCCTTGGGATGTTTCACCACCTCCCAGCCCTCGCGGCCGAGCACTTCCTCGCGCGACTCGTCCGCGTTGACGGCGCTGATTTTCATCAGCATGTGCTCGCTCGAGGCGGCGGTGGCTCCCGCGGAGATGCCGAGATTGAAGAGGATGCGCAGGGGCTCCTCGCGGATCTTCTTTTCAAGGACTGCAGGCAGGTTCGCGCCGAGGCGGAAGAGGAACGCCACGCCCGATTCGCTCTCGATCACGGTGCGCGGGATGACGACGCGGGGATCGATCAGGGTCTCGCCGCGCGCCCAGTGTTCGGGGCCGCGGAAGACCCACTCGTCGCTCATGTAGAGGGCTTCATCGCCGGGGAGAAGGCGCACGGTGTGGGAAAGATCCTCGTCCTTGCCGGTCACGAGCTGCAGCTCGTAATCCTCCGAGCCCATCGAATCGGGGCGGCAGACCCAGCGGATCGGTTCCCCGCTGAGGCGGAAAGGCTGTTCGTCGAGGTTCACGATGAGACCCTCCAGCTCGCGCTGGTGGAAGAGCCGGTTGAGAAAGCGGCAATTCTCGATGCGGTCGAGACCGAGACCGCCATCGTTGGATTCTTCTTTCGCCGCGGCATGGATGAATTTGCTCCAGAGGATCTCGGAGGCGGCGCTCATGCGGAGACCACCGTTCGTGTAGCGCTCCTCAAGGCGGGCGAACTGTTCGGCATCGGCGATGCGCTCGTAGGTCGTCGCCGCACCCAGACGCACCATGAGGCGGGCCTCGCGGGTGCTGATGCGGAGGCGGAAATCGACCGGTTCGACAGACTCCTCCGGCGGCCGCTTTTCAAAGACCTCCACCTGGTAGCGCCACTCGCTCTCTTCGCGGCGCTTTTCCCACGAGGACATCTTTTCGCGGGTCCAGTCGCGGTCGGTGATCACTTCAAGGAAGGCGGGGAGGGGATAATTCCCTTTCTCGAAGGCGTAGGCGATGTAGTTCCAGAATTCGACGATGTCCTTCGGCGGGCTCGGCCAGAGGATGAGAGGATCGAAGGACTCGACCGGCCAGCGGGGATTGAGGCGGACGAGGTCGGAGTCGAAGATCTCGCGCTCGAGCTCGAAGCGGCGGAAACGGCGCTCGAT
>JALRFZ010000190.1 GCA_023253615.1 Verrucomicrobiales bacterium
GAAGCAAGTCTACGAGAAGTCCCACCCGAGGGCGTGAAAGTAGAAGCGGCGTCCCGCCGCTTTCATCAGAACTCACGCCGGCACAAATCTCAGCGCGGCGGAGTTGATGCAATAACGGAGGCCGGTCGGCTTCGGGCCGTCGGGAAAGACGTGGCCGAGATGGGCGCCGGAGGTTTTCGCGCGCACTTCGACGCGGCGCATGCCGTAGCTGGTATCGACCACTTCCACGATTTCATCACCGTCGATCGGGGCGAAAAAGCTCGGCCATCCGGTGCCGCTGTCGAATTTCGCCTCCGAGGAAAAGAGCGGCACCCCGCTGATGACATCGACGTAGGTGCCCGCTTCCTTGTGATCCCAGTAGGCGTTGTCGAAGGGTGGCTCGGTGCCTCCGTTGCAGGTGACGTGATATTGTTCCGGCGTGAGCCGGGCGCGGAGGTCGTCTTCGGATTCGTTCATGGTCAGGAAAAGAGCAGGCTCGCGAAACGCGGCTGGTGTCGGGTGGTGATGGCGTCGCGGGGACCGAGGAGGAGGAAGATCTGCTTCAGTGCTTTCGCGGCGAGGTCGTAGCCGTAATGGCGGTCGCGCTCGAGCAATTCGAGAAAAGCGGCGCACGCGGCGTCCCAATCGAGCCTGCGCAGGGCGGCGACGGCATTCGCGCAGGGGATGGCTCCCTTGCCCTCTTCGGCCGGGGGTGCGACGAGAATTTTGGCGAGTTCCTTGAGCGGTCCGGTCTTTTCGAAAAAGGGCGAACCCGCGGGAATGGCGTTGGCACTGGTGGCGACGGCAGCGGGATCGAGGGCGAGAGCCGTCATCGCCTTCAGATAAAGGGCGCGATCGTTCCCCGATTCCGCGGCGAGGACCTCGTCAGCGGTTTTGGCGGCTGAGGGAAAGTCTCCCGCGCTCACGCTGGCTTCGGCGGCATCGAGGGTGGCGTCGTGTGGCGAAGGGAGATGACGGTCGAGCCATTGCTTCAAGCCTGCATCGGAGAGTGCGCCGAGCGATTCGGCGACGGAGACGCCCTTCACAAAAAGACGGATCGTCGGGAGGCTGCGGATGCCGTGGCGCTGGGCAAGATCGGGATGACGCTCGGTATTGACCTTCACGAGTTCCCAACGGCCGCCCGCGGCAGCGACGGAACGTTCGAGGATGGGGCCGAACATGAGGCAGGGTCCGCACCAGTCGGCCCAGAAGTCGACGAGCACCGGCACTTCGTGACTGCGTTGGATCACTTCCGATTCAAAGGAGGAGGCAAGTTCATGGCTCATGTCTCTACCGATAAGAGAAGATCGGTGAATATTCTTGTCGAAAGAGCGGGCCGAGGTCGCGCGATTTTTGGCTTGGACTCGAAACGAATTTTAATTAAGAGTCTCAATATTGTGAATTTTCTCAGATCTGCTCTCTGTCTGGGTTTGGCGGGTGGGTTCGGTATCGCGACCGCTCAGGAGGGCGACTACGATCACGAAAGTCTGACGATGACGCAGGGACAAGTTTACCGCGAGATCCACGTGATGGGCGCCGACGCGACCGGGCTGACCTTCCGCCATCGCGAGGGGATCGCGAAGGCGGGCGATGATCTCCTCTCGCCTTCTTATCGTTCTCTCTACGAGCCGGTGGAGGTTTTGCCGGGGGTGGAAGGAGAGCCCGTGACGGCCCCCGTTCCAAAGCCCATGACCGGGCTTGCCGGGATCGAGGGACCGATTGTCATCACCCTTCGCCAGCAGGTGCGGATCCCTTGGCGACGTTGCCAGGCTGGGGCGGAGGGTCCTGCCACGGCGATCCCGTTTTCAGGACCTGGCCCCGGGGTTGGGTGGACCATCGCGACGGGTTGAGGCTCGCCGCCCCCTGCTGGCGGGGCCGCGCGGTGAGGTATTTTCTCATTTTGTCGGGGCTCCAGTCGCCGTATCGGGTCTGGTGATCGGATCCTCCGCCCCTTGCGATCCCTCTTTGCAATCCCGCCGCGCCCGCTTTAGCCTAGCCGCCCATGGCGGAAACGACCCTGACTCCCGAGGCCCTCCTCGCCCGATTTGCCGACTGCCGCATCCTCGTCGTCGGGGATGTGATGCTGGACTGGTTCATTTGGGGCAGCGTCTCGCGCATTTCTCCCGAGGCTCCCGTGCCGGTCGTGGAGGTGCAGAGTGAATCGCGCTATCCCGGCGGCGCGGCGAATGTGGCGAGGAACATCACGCCTTTCGGGGCAAAGGTGGAGCTCTCAGGACTCTACGGGCTCGATGCGAACGGCACGCTCCTCGAGGAAACGCTCGGCGAACACGGCATCGGGATGGAGCTCTGTCTGCGGCGTCCGGAGTATCACACGATTACGAAAACGCGCGTCGTCGCGAGGCATCAGCAGGTCGTCCGCATCGACCGGGAGAAACGCCATCCGCTCGAGCCCGCGCTCGCGGCGGAGCTGGTCGCGCGCATCCGCGAGGTGCTGCCGCGCATCGACGGGATCATCATCGAGGATTATGGCAAGGGTCTCATCAGTGCCGAACTCGTCGCCGGCCTGCTCGCGGCGGCTGCGGAGCGCGGGGTGCCGGTGACGGTCGATCCGAAGCCGGGCAATCCGGTGGAATGGCGCGGCGTGACGACGGTGAAGCCGAACCGCTCCGAGGCCTTCGCCTGTGCCGGAATCGAAGACGTGAACCGCGACGCGGGCGTTCCGCCACTGGAAGATGGTCCGCTCCTCGAAGTCGGCGCGCGCCTGCTGGAGCAATGGTCCTGCGATCAGATCCTCCTCACCCTGGGTGAACAGGGTATGCTCGTGTTCTCAACAGGGTCGATTCCGGCTCACATTCCGGCGAAGGCGCGCGAGGTCTTCGATGTCTCGGGTGCCGGCGATACGGCGATCGCGGTTTATACTCTCGGCATCTGTGCCGGTCTCTCGCCGGTGATCGCGGCGCGGATTTCGAATCTCGCGAGCAGCGTCGTCGTCGGCAAGCTGGGCACGACGCCGATCGAACGCGAGGAGTTGCTCGAGGCGATCACCCGGGATTTTCCCCAAGGAGTGCCGGCCTGATCCGTTTACAAAGCCATGATCGACAACGACCGCATCATCCGCGAGACCCTCGACGACCACGCCGCGACGGTGGCGCGATTCCAGGACGCCTGTTCTGGCATCATCGCCGAGATGGCGGCGCGCACGGTGGCCTGCCTGCGTGATGGAGGAAAAATCTGCTTTTTCGGCACCGGC
>JALRFZ010000205.1 GCA_023253615.1 Verrucomicrobiales bacterium
CCCCAAGGCGGAGTCGTCCGCTCCGGCGCCCGAAGCCCCGAAAGCAGAAGCTCCGAAAGCAGAAGCTCCGAAAGCAGAAGCTCCGAAAGCAGAAGCTCCGAAAGCAGAAGCCCCGAAAGCAGAAACGCCTGCACCCGCTTCCGAAACGTCAACTCCTGCGGAGGTTCCTTCGCCTCAGAACTGACCTCCGTTTCCATTCGTCCGAATTTCCCAACCCGGCTCGCTCCGTGCGGACCGGGTTGTTTCGTTTTCTCGGCTGACCTCCCCGCTCTCTGTCGGCCTGCATCTCTCACCACTTCTGCCGCGACTTGCCGCGACCCGCTCCGGAAACGGCTCCCGAATAGCGCAAGACACGGCGTTTTGGACCAAGCGTTTTGGACCAGTCCCTTTATTTTTTGCGACAATAAAAAATCAATCATGGGAATCGCTTTGATTAATCACGTTCAATGACGAAATTATCATTGCACCAGCGAAGGATCAGCGGGCTTTTTCTTTCAATCCATCAGCCCACGTCGCGGATGAGAGAAGAACGGGGCAACATTCGGAGAAGCGCCTTCACTCGACTTCGAAAGACTTCAGACGGTCTCCGGACACAGCCCATCCAAAAGATTCGCTCCCATGTGGGATTGAACTTGCATCAAGACTTCTTAAATATTATCATTATGATAATTATAATTTTTCTCTTTTGCAACCAAATCCTCCCATCTTTCAAGGCTTCAGCACTCCGCTCTTCGTGAAAGAGGATCAGCTGCAAGTCTCCCATCCGGATTCCGAGCCTCTTGTGGCCATTTCGGGACGCGGCCTCGCGGGGGAGATTCTCGATCTTGATTCGGGTGGGGCCTTTTCCTTCTGGAGGTGGTGCCCGGGCAACAATTCCCTCGTTACCCACGGCCAACTTCAAGGCGATTCTTTGAAGGACTGGATGATGCGCATCCATCCCCGCGACCAGGCGGCCTTTTCCCGATTCCTCGACCAGGAATGGAAACCGGCTCCGCCCTACGTCTCAATCGATTACCGTTTCAACGCGAACCGCCAGGGAGACTGGATCCGGGTCCGTCACACGGGAGGCATGGTGGTGTCGAACGGCATCACGATGATCACGGGAATGGTGGAAATCATCTCTCCACCGCAACGCTCGCGCACCCTGCTCGAGCGCATGGAAGGTGAGATGATCGAGGGTGAATCCCGGCTGCGGGATTTCCTCGACGACGCCATCCCCCTCTACGGAGGGACGAACGCGGAGCCGCTCCTCGAGCTCCTCCGAAAGACTTTGCGAGCAGACACGGTGACGCTCGTCCGACTCGATTCACGGTTGGATATCACGGGGATGACGACCCCCGGCGGCGGCGGTGACGCTTTCAGGGTGGGAGACCTCGGTGGTCCGCTCCGCCAGGCGCTGACCTCACCCGAGGGGGCTCCCGAGTGCGAGATTTTCGAGCTGGATCTTGATCCTTCAAAGGCCGAATACCCATGGATCGCCGCAACAAGTGTCGTCATGCCGAACGGCGGCGTGACGGCGGTGGTGTGCGCGGGGTTCCGGACCTCCCGGGGCCGCTGCGGTGCCCGCCGGTTCCATGGCCTGATGTCGCTGACTTCGACCTTTACCGCGGCACGGATCTGTCGCGAACAGGAGGAATCCTATCGTCGTGATCTTCTCGCCCAGTTGCGGCAGGCCCAGCGTCTCTCGAGCATTGGCCGGCTCACGGGTGGTTTCGCCCACGACTTGAACAACCTGCTGACGGTGGTGCAGGGGCACCTGCACCTCCTCGACGAGGCCTTCGCATCGCGCGATTGGGAAGCCGGGAGCGAACCCCTCGCCCAGATCCGGCACACTTCGGAGCAGGCCGCGGATTTTTCCCAGCGGCTCGTCCTCTTCGGGGCACGGAAACCTCTGGAACCGAAGGTCTGCGATCTCAATCGTGCGGTGGAGCGGTTCACGACGATGATGCGACGCGTCCTCGAGGAGAACATCGAGATCAGGCTGGAACTCGACCCCCAGATCCCGCCGATCCGCGCCGATGAAGCGATGTTGCGCGAATTGCTCCTGAATCTGCTCGTCAACGCCCGCGACGCGATGACTTCGGGTGGCACCGTGACCATCCGGACACAACCGGAATCCCGTCGCGACGAAGGGTCCGGGGGGCCTTCCACACCGGCCTTCGTGCGCCTTTCCATCTCCGACAACGGAACGACGCGCCACAGCCAGCAACTGGCCGCGATGTCGGGATCTCCGAATCCCTCCGAATTCGACGGCAGCGCCTCCGGCCTTGGTCTCTATCATGTCTCTTCGATCGTCGCGGAGCATGGCGGGCGGATCGAAGTCTGCCCTCTCCCGACGCCGGGCAACCGACTCCACCTCTTTTTCCCGGCCGATGAAGGTCCGCCGGAACCGGGCGCCATGGAACCGTCGGACAGCCAACGTCCGCCCTGCGGGAATCTTGCCGAAGCACGACTCCGCGGCACGACCATCCTCCTGGTGGAAGACGAAACGGCGGTGCGCAAGCTCGTGCGCAAGCTCCTCGAGGTGCTGGGTTGCTCCGTGATCGAAGCGGTCTCCGGCCGGGAAGCGCTGGACCTGTGGCCTGGAATCCGGGATCGAGTTTCCCTCGTCGTCTCCGATATCGTGATGCCGGAAGGCGTCTCCGGATGGGATCTTGCCCGCAAACTCCATCACCGTCACCCGGATCTCGGAATTCTCCTCACAAGCGGCTATAGTGATCTGCCGGAGGACCATGGGCTGGGAGGCATCCCGAGGATCGGCTTCCTCCAGAAACCCTACGGCGTCAACACGCTGCGGGAATCGCTCGCGACCCTGGCCTCACCCGTGCTGGCCTCGTGATCAAGGCGGACCGGCAGCGCCGGGGATCTTCGCGGCGGGCGTTCAGAAGAGTTCGAAATCGATGAGGTCGTCACCGACATCGGGCTTGAGGGCGGTGTCGCTTTCCCGGTTCTTGGTCACCAGCACGGCGATGGATTGGTCTTCCTCGACCTGATCGACCTTCACCCAACCGAGCACCTCGGAGCCGCGACGCACGGCGAAACGCTGGTCTTTCTTCACCCCTTGGGCGGCCCCCGCGTTGAAGGTGACGATGCCCCAATCCTTGTCGTAGCTGGTCACCTTGCCAAGGGAGGCGGCGGCGAGGATCTGTGAGCGCATCCGGTCGAGCCTGGCGTCCATCTCGGGACTGCCTCCCGGAGGGTTGTTGACGGCATCGCGGAGAAATTCGGGCAACTCGGCGGAAATCGCGGACGTGCCCGCCCCCGTGTCGGAATTTGTTCCGGGAACGGAGGCGGCGGCAGGGGCGGCACCTCCGGCGATCTGGTTGAAAC
>JALRFZ010000214.1 GCA_023253615.1 Verrucomicrobiales bacterium
TCCGATCCGGTGATCGTGGCCGCGAACTACGAAGGTGGCGGCCGTGTATCGTATCCTTACCTCTACGAGCGCCGTCCGGGCGAGCTTTGGATCACCACGATGCAAGGCGGGCTGCGGATGCAGGTGAAAACGGTGGATCTCGGAAAAGGGACCATTCCCGTCCATCAGCCGCCCGTCGCTCCCGCTCCGAAGCCCGGGGCGATCTGGCTCTTCGGAGACTCCACCACCGCCCACCGGCCCGGAGCCGTTGAGAAAGTGACCTCCGTCCGCCTCGATGAAGCGCTCCAGAGCATTGGGTCGAGCCTTTCCGTCAGCAATGCCGGTATCGGAGGAAACTCGACCCGGGACGGGCTCCGGCGCTTCGACCGCGACGTCCTCGCGCACCAGCCGCGCGTCGTTGTCATCAGCTTCGGGATCAACGATGCCGCCGTCGATGTGTGGAAAAATCCCCCCGCGACCGGACCCCGCGTGCCCCTCGACGAATATCGCGGGAACTTGAAAGAGATCGTCGTGAAAACCCGCGCCGCCGGAGCCAAGGCGATCTTCATGACGCCGAATCCGCTCCGGTGGAATTCCAAACTCCGCGATCTCTACGGAAAGCCACCCTACGATCCCGATGAGGAACGCGGCTTCGACCAGCCCGTCCTCGAGTCGTATCGTCAGGGCATGCGGGACGTCGCCGCGGAGCTCTCCGTGCCCATCCTCGAGGTGCCCCGGGTCTGGGAGGTGGCTCTGGCGGAGAAGGGGGGCAAGGTCGATGACTTCCTCCTCGACGGCATGCACCCGAACGACGCCGGCCATGAAGCGACCGCGGCGGCGCTGCTGCCGGTCGTGAGAGGAGAGTTGCGGTGAAGCCCTGCTGTGCTAAATCATTCCTCCCGATCTCCACCCCATTCCCCGACATGTTCCAAACCGGCCAACGCGTCGTCTGCATCGACGACCGCTTCGATCCCTGGGTCTTTGATCTCTACAAGCAGCTGCCCCGCAAAAACGGCGTCTACACGGTGCGTGCGCTCGGGGTGGGGCGCTCCAATCCCACTTTCGCGATCGACGACGATGCCAAGCTGAAGATCACCGGAGCCGATTTCGACATGCTCCTGCTCCTCGACGAACTCCACAATCCCGACGATCCGCATTCGAGCATCCAACAGGAGCTCGGCTTCCGCGCCGAACGTTTCGCCCCGCTCGAGGAAGACCTCGCCGAGAATGAGGAAGTCGCCCTCGTCGGCTTCGGCGAGGAAATGAAGTCGTGGAAAACCGGGGATTGAAAAATGAGGCCGCTCCTCGCTCTCGCCACCTTCGCGTTTGCCAGCCCGCTTTCCTTGGCCGCAGCCGATCCCGTGCCCTTCGAGATCGCCCATCGCGGTGCCAGCGGCTACCTTCCCGAGCACACCCGCGAAGCCGTCGTCATGGCACACGGACTCGGTGCCGGCTACATCGAGCAGGATGTCGTCCTTTCCGCCGACGGCATTCCCGTGGTGCTGCACGACATCCATCTCGATGACGTCAGCGATGTCGCCACCCGCTTTCCCGGCCGGGCGCGCGACGATGGGAAACACTACGCCCTCGATTTCACGCTCGCGGAGTTGAAGCAGCTCGAAATGCGCGAGCGCTTCAAGCCCGCCACCGGCGAGCGCGTCTTTCCCGGGCGTTATGCGGGCGAGGGGATCGTCTTCCGACTCATGACCCTTTCCGAATCCCTCACCCTCATCGCCGCCCTCAACGCGAGCACCGGGCGCGAGGCCGGGGTCTATCCCGAGATCAAACGTCCCGCCTGGCATCGCGCCGAGGGACGCGACCTCAGCCGCGCCGTCCTCGCCGTGCTGCAAGAGCATGGCTACGAGGACAAGGAGGATCGCTGTTTTCTCCAGTGTTTTGAATACGACGAAGTGCGGCGGCTCCGCGACGAGCTCGGCTATCGCGGCCGGCTCATCCAACTCCTCGGCGGTGGCGACAAGATCAGCGAAGGCAACACCGACAACGCCCGTTTTCGCACGCCCGAGGGACTCCGCGAGCTCGCCCTCCGCGTCGATGGGATCGGGCCGCCGCTCGGCGAAGTCGCCAAGGGCGGCGATCCCGCCTCGCGGCGCATCACCTCCCTCGTCGCCGATGCCAGAGCCGCCGGGCTCGCCGTGCATCCCTACACCGCCCGCGCCGATGAACTGCCGAAATGGGCGGCCGACTACGACGACCTCATCCGCGTGCTGCGCGAGGCCGGCGTCGCCGGCTACTTCACCGATTTCCCCGGGCTCGTCCGGTGAGCCGGTTCAATGCCCCGCCTTCGCGAGGGCGGCCTTGCGCTCCGCGTTCGTCTTCATGCGCACGTTGAGCATTTCGACGAAGACCGAGAAGGCCATCGCGAAATAGACGAAGCCCTTCTGGAAATGGACGTGGAAACCCTCGGCCACCAGCGTCGTGCCGATGAGGAGCAGGAAGGAAAGGGCCAGCACCTTCACCGTGGGATGGCGGCTGATGAAATCGCTCACCGCCCCCGCGAAGACCATCATGAAACCCACCGCCACCATCACCGCGATGATCATCACCGAGATGTGATCCACCATGCCCACCGCGGTGATGACGGAATCGAGCGAGAAGACGATGTCGAGGATCGCGATCTGCACCAGGATCGCGCCGAGAGCGGCCTTTCCCTTCGCGGTATCATTCGCCTCTTCCAGATGGCCCTCCACCTTGTGATGGAGTTCCTTCGTGCTTTTCCAAAGGAGAAAGAGCCCGCCGAGGAGGAGGATGAGATCCTTGCCCGAGAGGGCGTGGTCGAAGACCGAGAAAAGCGGCTCCTTTAACTGCATCACCCAGGTGATCGACAGCAGCAGGAGGATCCGCGTCAACATCGCGAAGCCGAGGCCCAGGACCCTCGCCCGGGGTCGTTGCTCCACCGGCAGCCGGTCGACGAGGATGGAGATGAAAACGATGTTGTCGATTCCCAGGACGATCTCCATCACCGTCAGGGTGAGGAGGGCGATCCAGGCCTCCGTGCTGGAGACCCAGGAAAAATCGAATGGACTGGCAGCGAGGAGCGGTTCAAAGGCGGTCATGGAAGGCGGTTCCGGAACGAGAATACGCGGAACACGCCACGATGCAAGCCTACCGCCCGGGGCCTCCCAGGGAAGCGGGGGACGTCACCGGAATCGTCAAGTGCGGGGACGGAGCACGGGGATCATCCCTGCTCGGTCCAGACGTAACAACTGCCGTCGGAGTAGAGCTCCTTGTAGGTCGTCGTGAGGATGCGGCGGCAGGTGCGGTTGCCGTAGGCATCATAAGAATAATGGGGCACGCGCTTCTTGCTGACCACCACCGTTTTCAGCAGGTAGGGTTCGGAGCGTACCACCTCGCCGCAGCAGGGGGCGGCGTTGTAGCGCTTCCGGTCCTCGTAATGGCGGTAGGGGAGGAGTTGGTTGTAGCGGGGCGTCTGGAACTTGCTGTCGGCGCAGTTCGAGCACCCGCGATAGGTACGGTAGCCGCCTTCTCCGCCAGCGTGGGCCTCGGGAAGCACGGGTGAAAGAAGGCCAACGGCCACTAAGCCAAGTACGGGCAGGTACGTCTTCATCGTGTCAGTGTGTGTCCCTTTCTAAAATAGAACGTTTTGAAATTCTGTCGAGTCTGGAATTTCGAGGTAGGAGGACGCTTCGGTGATCCGCCCGATCCGCTCATTTTCTCTGATCGATCCGGAAAAAGTGCGAAGCACCCGCCCGGCATGATTCCTTTACGCGCCCGCCATTTGCCTCCACCTTCGCGGCATGAAATGGATCCCCGTGCTCTCTCTCTGCCTTTTTCTCGGAGCCTGTGCCGATGCGCAGGACAATGAACTGGCTCCCGAAACGGCCAAGCAGGTGATGGAAGCCTTCCAGAAGGAGGACTTCGACCGCGTCCTGGATCTGACCTCCTCGATCCAGCCCGACAGCCGCTGGACCCAGATCCGGGCGACCTCCCTCCAGCGGCGGGGGGAACAACGCTTTTTCGACGCGAAAATCGCCGAATCGATCGCCGATTTCGACGCCTTCCTCGCGATGATTCCGGAACAGGATCCCTATCACTGGCAGCGCGGGCTGAGCTACTATTACGCGGAGGAATACGAGAAGGGAAAGGCCCAGTTCGAGCGCCATCAGACGGTGAACACGCAGGACGTCGAGAACGCCGTCTGGCATTTCCTGTGTGCGGTGCGGGCTCCCGGTGGCAGTGTCGCGGCCGCCCGGAAGGAATTGATCCCGATCGAGCGCGATGCGCGTGTCCCCATGAAAGAGGTGCACGACCTCTTTGCCGGACGCGGCACGGTGGAGGATGTCCTCGCCGCCGCCAAGGAAGACAACGACGGTGTCCTCACCGACCGCGAGCGAAATCACCTTTGCTACGCCCATCTCTACCTCGCCCTGTATTTCGAGGCGCTCGGGGAGACGGAAAAGATGACCGAACACATCCGCCTCGCCGCCTACGATTACGCGATGGACCACTACATGGGCAAAACCGCCCAGGTCCACGCGAAGCTGCGCGGGGTGAAGGCGGTGCGTTGATCCGCCGGTCGTCCCATACCCTGATCGCGGATATTGCCGCGCTCGTCGAAATTGGTAAGGTGGTATTACCAATGGAAGCGACCGTCCTCCGCAAACACACCCTCGTGGAAGAACTCTCCGACCGTCTCGCCGGCGAGATCCGTTCGGGCGGGTTGGCGATGAACGGGCTCCTGCCCTCGGAGCGTCATCTGGCGGAGCGGTTCGGGGTGAGTCGTCCCGTCGTGCGCGAGGCGACGAAGCGGCTCGAGCTCCAGGGGCTGGTCGAGGTCCGGCAGGGGATCGGCATTCGTGTCACCGACCGGCTCCACGCACCGATGACGAGCGCGGCGCGCCTGCTCTTGCCGGAGGAGGGGGAGCGTCTCCGGCAGGCGCTCGAGGTGCGCGCCATCCTCGAGCCCGAGATCGCGCGCCGGGCCGCGGAACGTGCGGGCCCCGCCGATCGCGAACGTCTGCAGGTGCTGCACCACGATCTCGAATCGGCCGCAGATCTCGCCGCCGCCATGGAGGTGGATCTCGCCTTTCACCGCGAGATCGCGCGGGTCTCGGGCAATGAGATCTTCGGTCTGATGCTCGATTCCATCGCCGATCTCGGGCGTGAAAGCCGTCGCGCCACGATGAGTGAAGCAGGAGTAGGGCGCGCTGTGAAACAACATGCCGCGGTGCTCGGGGCGATCCTTGCCGGAGACGCGAACGCCGCCGAAAAGGCGATGCGGGTCCACATAGAAAGCGCGGTGAGCGATCTGCTCGCGCATGGGGGAAAGGAGAAAGGGAAATGAGATTCCCGCAGATCCGACCCTGTCTGGTCATCGGACTGACCCTCTTGTGTGCCGTTGCGGCGAAGGCGGTCGATTTTGCGAAGGAGATCCGTCCGATCTTTGAAGCCCGTTGTTACGAATGCCACGGTCCGGAGAAGCAGAAGGGGGATTTCCGTCTCGATCTGCGCGCGGCCGCGTTGAGGGGCGGTGGGAGTGGTCCGGCCATCCTCGCGGGCAAGAGCGACGACAGTCCGCTGGTCGCCCATGTCACGGCACCTGCGGGCGACGAGACGCGAATGCCCCCGAAGGGCGAGGGACTGGGGGCCGCCGACATCGACCTCCTGAAACGCTGGATCGATGCCGGGGCTCCCTGGCCCGATGCCCTCGCCGGGGAGGATGAGCGCCTTTCCCACTGGGCCTGGCAACCGCTCGCGAAGGCGGGAGACGTGGTTTTGTCAGGAGGCAAGGGCCACCCCGTCGATGCCTTCGTCGAAACCAAACGTGCCGGGGCCGGACTGTCCGCCACGCCCGAAGCCGGGCGGGCCACGCTGATCCGCCGGCTTTCCTTCGATCTGCATGGCCTGCCGCCCGCGCCGGAGGAGGTCGAAGCCTTCCTGAAGGATGAATCCCCCGATGCCTACGAAAAGCTCGTCGATCGGTACCTCGCCTCGCCGCATTTCGGCGAGCGCTTCGCCCGTCACTGGCTCGACCTCGCGCACTACGCCGACACCCATGGATTCGAGCGCGACAAACGGCGTGACCATGCCTGGCGTTACCGGGACTACGTCATCGAAAGCCTCAATGCCGACAAACCGTATCTCCGCTTCCTCGAAGAGCAGATCGCCGGCGATGTGCTCTGGCCGGAGAATCCGGATGCGGTTGTCGCGACCGGCTTTCTCGCGGCGGGTCCGTGGGATTTCGTTGGGCAGGTCGAGACGAAGAGCGACGAACTGCGCCGCTCGGCCCGGGCGCTGGATCTCGACGACATGGTCACGCAGGTGATGTCGGCGGCCTGCGGCGTGACGATCAACTGCGCCCGCTGCCACGACCACAAGCTCGATCCGATCACGCAGGAGGAGTATTACCGGCTCACCGCCGTGTTTGCCGGGGTGAAGCGCGAGGACCGTGTCGTGAGCGAGGCCGCGCAGCGGGAATACGACCAAAGGCACGCGGCCCTGACGAAACAACAATCCGCGGCCGGTCATGCCATCGCGAAGCTCGAGGGCAAGGGCATTTCGCTGGCCGATCTCGTGGGCGGAGGCAACGGCACGGGCACGGGAAACATACGGCAGGGGATCGATCCCCGCAGCGGGGTGGTGCAGACCCGGGATTTCGGGGATCTCGGAAACGTGAAGGTGAACCAGTTCACGCGGGCGAAGGTGCCTTTCGTCGATGGCGTCTTCATCCCCGATGGCCGGAACGGCATGGCACGGATCCCCGTCAGCTCGACCGGACTGACGGTGACCGGGCTCCCGGCGACCTCGGGCAAAGCCTGGGATGCGATCCGCAATGGACCGGTCGCGAGCCAGTATTCACCGGTGGCGGGCGGTGTGGATTTCTCGAAGGAGGGGCGCAGCTTGCTCGGCATCCATGCGAATGCGGGAATCACCTTCGACCTCGCCGCGATCCGGGAGGCCACGGGGGAAAAGGGGATGCGCCTCACCGCCCGACTCGCTTACTTCGGCCAGGAAGGAGGACCTGTCGCCGATGTGTGGATCTTCCTCGATGGCAAAAAGACTTTCGAGCGTCGCGGTCTCGGGCGGAAGGAAGGTCTTGTCGCGATCGACCTGCCGATTCCGGAGGCGACACGGTTTCTCACCTTGATCTCGACGGATGGTGGAAACGGATACGGACACGATCAGGTGGGTTTTGGAGACATCCGTCTCGTGCCCGATCCGCCGCGCGATCTCACGGAGGGAGCCGCGGAGGAGCTGACCCGCTTGCGGGGGGAACGCGACAAAATCGCGAAGGAGATCGCCTCTCTCGGCCCTCCACCCAAAGTCTACGCGGTCGTGCCGGAGACGACGATGCCCGAGGTGCGCCTGCTCCGCCGCGGGGAGCCGGGGCATCCGGCGGGAGATCCGCTCGCGCCCGGTGCGGTTGCCGCGCTCGCCATGCTCGATCCGGAGCTCGGTGATCTCACGACCGATGCGGGGCAGCGGCGTGCCGCGCTCGCGGAGTGGATCACCCATCCTGACAATGCCCTGACGCGGCGGGTCATCGTGAACCGGCTCTGGCAATGGGTGTTTGGTCAGGGGCTCGTTGCGACATCGAGCGATTTCGGGCTGGGGGGCGAGCCTCCTTCACATCCGGAGTTGCTCGACTGGCTCGCGGCCGAATTCGATCGTCGTGGCGGCTCGGTGAAGGCGATGCTGCGGCTCCTGCTGACGAGCGGCACCTATCGGCAGGATTCGCGTTTCTCCGAGTCGGCGCCCGGCGTGTCGGTCGATGCCGGAAACCGCCTCCTCTGGCGTCAGAATCCCCGCCGCATCGAGGCCGAGGCGGTGCGCGACGCCGTCCTCGCCGTGAGTGGCAAGCTCAATCCCGGGCAAGGTGGGCCGGGTTTCGAGGATTTCACCTACGAGGAGGCTTACGCCCCGATCTATCGCTATGTGACGGCCGATGAACCGGAGCTCTGGCGGCGCAGCATTTATCGTTATGTGGTCCGGACGACCCCGAGCCGTTTCATGACGACGCTCGACTGTCCCGATCCCGCGAGTTTCACGCCGAAACGGAATGTCACGACGACCCCGCTCCAGTCGCTCGCGCTTTACAACAACGACTTCATCCTGCGCCAGGCGCGCTACTTCGCGGAACGCCTGGAAAAGGAGGGCGGCGATCCCCTGCCGCGGGCCTACCAGCTGGCGTTTGGTCGTGCTCCGGAAAAGGAGGAGGCCGACCTGGCGCGCCAATTCATCGCCGACGAGGGGCTCTTCGCCTTTTGCCGGGCGCTCTTCAACGCCAACGAATTTGTTTATGTCGATTGATCGCCCGCTCATGAATCGCCGTGACTTTCTCCACGCCGCCGGAGGCGGATTCGGCGGGCTCGCCTTGTCCGCGCTGCTCAGCCGCGACTCGCTCGGCGCCACGACGCATTTCGCGCCGCGTGCGAAGCGGGTCATCCAGATCTTTTGTCCGGGCGGGTGGAGCCAGGTCGATACCTTCGATTACAAGCCGGAGCTGGAACGCCGCGCCGGGCAGCCTTTCGATCCCGACGGCAAGCTCCAGTTCTTCGCCTCCAAGCCCGGCAACTGTTATCCGAGCCAATGGACCTTCCGCCAGCACGGCGAATCGGGCCGGTGGGTCAGCGATCTCTTTCCGCGTCTCGCGAAGTGTGTCGATGACATGGCCTTCGTCTATTCGATGAAGAGCACCACGGCCCTGCATGGTCCCGGATGTTTCCTGATGAACACGGGCAACGCGTTGCCGGGTTACCCGAGCATGGGGGCGTGGGTGACCTATGGTCTCGGCAGCGAGAGCGAAAACCTGCCGGCCTTCGTCGTGCTGCCCGATCCCCGTGGACTGCCCCCGGGAGGCATCATCAACTGGGGCGCCGGCTTTCTGCCCGCCCTGCACCAGGCCACGACACTCGACACGACCGATCCCGCGCAGCCCATCGCCGATCTCTTTCCTCCGAAGGAAATGAAAGCCGCCACGCCGGAATCCGACCGGGCCGGCCTCGCCTTTCTCGAGCGAATGAACCGGCGTCACCGCGCCGGGCGCGAAGGCAATACGGAACTCGAAGCCCGCATCGCGGCCTACGAGATGGCGGCCCGGCTGCAACTCTCGGCTCCGGAGGTGACCGATCTCTCGGGCGAAACGGCCCTGACCAAACAACTCTACGCGATCGAACATCCCGAGTCGGGACCTTTCGGACGCCAGTGCCTCCTCGCCCGACGCCTCGCCGAGCGGGGGGTGCGTTTCGTGCAGATCTATTGCGGAGCGGAAAACACGACCGCCAAGAAGATCCGTCCGAACTGGGACAGCCACGAGGACATCGTGAGGGACCACGGCTACTGGGGCGAGGTGCTCGACACGGGGGCCGCGGCCCTGCTCATCGATCTGAAGTCGCGCGGGCTCCTCGACGACACTCTCGTGATCTGCACCTCCGAGTTCGGCCGACAGCCCGCGGCGCAGGGCTCGGGAAAAGGGCGCGATCACAACGCCGGGGCCTTCACGAGCTGGCTCGCGGGCGGCGGCATCAAGGCGGGGACGGGCCATGGAGCCACCGATGAACTCGGCTACGAGGCGATCGAGAAAGTGATGCACAGTT
>JALRFZ010000221.1 GCA_023253615.1 Verrucomicrobiales bacterium
GAAATTGTAGGGCAGGCCGCCGCGCGCTCCCCAGCCGCGGTCGGAGCCGCTCGTGTAGAGCTGCCCGTCGTCGGAGAGTCGCAGACCGATGTTGCCGGATTTGAAACCCTCGAGGAAGGGGAACATCGCGCCCTGGTAAAAGCCGTTCACTTTCTCGAGGAAGACGCGGTGGATCTTCGAGTGGGTCTGTTCCCCGACAAACATCTGCCCGGCGAAAGGACCGAATTTCCCCTCGGAAAGATCGGGCACGATGCCGGTGGGCGAGTTGCCCACTCTCTGGTGGGGCATGATCACCGCGGGTGGTACGAGCTGGGGGATGTTCGCCCGCTCGATCTCGATGCGGCTGCCGCCTTCGGCGTAGGGCGGGTCCTTGGGCCGCTCTCCGATGGCCCCTTCGGCGAAGGGGAAAAAGACGTTGCCGTTCGGATTGCCCTGGAAGGATCCGGGTTTCACCCATTTCAGCGAACTGGATCCGTTCCACGCGCCCTGGTTGTCGGTGTAAAAGACGTCACCCTCCGCGTTGAAACCGATCCCGCCGGGCGAACGCACGCCGCTGGCGGTGGGGATGAGTTTGCCATCGTGCGAGACACGCAGCACCCAGCCGCGGTAAAGCGCCTCGGCGGTGAAGGATCCGGTGAGGCAGAGGACGCACCAGAGGTTCCCTTCCTTGTCGAACTGGGAGCCGAAGGTGTATTCGTGGTAGTCGCCCTTGATGCCCCATCCGTCGCTGACGGTCTCGAAGACATCGGCGCGGCCGTCGCCGTCCTCATCGCGGAGGCGGGTCACCTCGGGACGCTGCACCACGTAGAGCCAGCCGTCGCGCCAGGCGAGGCCGAGGGGCTCGTGGAGGTATTCGGCGAAAAGGGTCCATTTGGCGGGTTTGTCAGGATGTCCGGCGGCGTTCTCGATGATCCAGACCTGCCCGCGGCGGGTGCAGACGGCGACCCTGCCATCGGGGAGCAGCTCGATCGCTCCGCCCTCGATCGAGGTTCCTTCGGGGGCGGGCAGATTGGTGATCGTGTAAAAGTCGGACTCCTTCGGAGCCTCGGCGAGGAGAACGCAGGTGAGGAAGGGGAGGAGAAAAAGAAGGGGACGTTTCATGGACCAAAGAGGGTGGGATGTCCGGGTGAAGAGGGTGTGGTCAGGGCTGGAGCGGGGTGTTCCACCGATAGGTCAGGGTCAGGGTGGCGCCGGAGGCGACGGGGACGAGGGTCTCGTTGCCATTGCCGGACTTGCGGGAAAGGGTCTCGGCGCCCTCGACCTTCACCTTGAGATTGCCGCCGACTTCGATCCAGCCATCGGCGAGGGTCTGTGGCCCGGTCTCGGCGACGCGGAAATAGGTGTGTTCGTCAGGATCGCCCTCGACCTTCACGGTGCGGACGAGGGAGGTGACGCCGTCGACTTCGACCGGGGCGAAGGTGTCGGTGACGACAAGCTTGCGGTAGTCGTAGCGGAAGGTGGGGAAACGTTTCGCATCGAGCCGGTAGCCGCGGAACTGGTAGTCGGGATGGCGCACGTTGATGGTGATCTCCTTCTGCGGATCGGCGTTGTCGCGCTCGTATTTGATCTTCGCTTCGGAGAAGGGTTCCCAGGGTTCGTCGAGGCTCTCGAGGACCTGGAAGGGCATGCCGTGGGCGATCTTCACGCGGTCTTTCCCGAGTGGCGTGCTGCCCGAGCCGCGGCCGTTCCAGTGGGGGGCGGCGTCCATGAAGTCGCCGCGGTAGACGTAGGCGAGATTGAGGACGTCGGCGTCCCAGACGAGATTCACGGCACCGGGGTAACCGACCCCGATGGCGCGCGGCTTCGCATCGGGGAGGAAGGCGCGGTGGACGATGGCCTCGCCGGGATTCCGTGCCGTGAGGGGGATGGGATCGAAGCTCTGCGCGGCTTTGCGGGCTTCGTCCTTCTCGACGGAGAGCCATCGGGTGCCGGATTTGCCGGGTCCCTTCACGGAGAGGGCAAGGGTGCGGTTGCCGCTCGCTTCGAAGTATTGCACCTGCATGGTGTGGAGGCCGGCCTGCAGGGTCTCTTTCATGTTCACGGTCTTGGCCGGATGGATGCCGTCGTTCCCGATGATCGTCTCGCCATCGATGATGAGGGCGGAACCGTCGTCGGAGGTGAGGGAAAAGACGTAGTCGCCGGTCCCGGGGATGGTGAATTCGGCGTCGAAGACCAATCCGAATTGCCCCTTGCGATCCTTGGCCGGTTCGAGGGAGATGTGTCCGTCGTCGAGGGTGCCGGTCTCCGCGGGTTGCAGCGAGGAAAAGTCGGGCAGTTCCTCCCATTTGCCGTCGTAGAGGCGGTAGCGGAGTTTGCCGAGGAAAGGCGGCGTGGTCGCCTCGGCGAGCATTTCCGCGAGGTCGCTCCGTTTCCAGGGACTGGTGCGTCCGGCGAATTCCTTGCGCCATTTCGAGACATCGCCGGGCTTGGCGTTCCGGCGGGTGCCGCCGAATTCCTTCGTGCTGTAGGCGATGAGGGCGGCGATCTGCTCGTCGTTGAGGATGGCCCCGAGGGGGAGCATGGCCTGGACGTATTGATTGTCCTGTTTCGCAATGCCTTTGAGGATGATCGCGGTGAGGAGATCGGGATGATCGCCCTTGAGGAAGGCGGATTCATGCAGCGACGGAGCCATCAACAGGTCTCCTGCGCGGATGCCCTTGCCGTCGGGTCCGTGACAGGCGACGCAGGTCTGGTAGGTGAGGCGGCCGAGTTCGAGGATCTTGTCATCCTGCGCCTCCAAGGAGAGCGTGGGGCAGGAAAGGGCGAGCAGCGCGAGGGGAAGGATTCGCTTCATTTGATATCGGGGCGCGGGAGGTTAGTGTAGGCGGCCCCGGAGGTCAAAGTAAGTTCGGGCGGTTCAAACCCCGCTTTTTTTCCATCCGGCTTGTCGCGCCCGGCCTGCCCGCGACAAGGATCCACTGACACCGCCTTCTCCACTTTCCCAAGACGCGATCCATGAATTTCCCCCGACTCTTTCCGCGCTCTCTCTGGCTGGTCTTCGCCCTCGTGGCGGCCCCGGCGCAGGAGGCGCGGGCGATCGGGATCTGGCACCGCGACTACGCGTCGGCGATGGCGGAGGCGCGGGCCGAGGGCAAGAAGCTGCTCATCGTCTTCACCGGCACGGATTGGATCGAGATCTGCGCGAAATTCTACGACGAGATTCTCGGCGATCCCGCCTTCATCGAGACGGTCTCGGAGAAATTCGCCCTCCTGAAGCTGGAGTATCCGAAGGACAGCGTGCTGCCGCGCGAGGAGGCGGCGCAAAAGGCGGTGCTGCGCGACGCCTACCGGGTGCGGGGGTTTCCCACGGTGGTGCTGACGGACGCGGAGGGGAAGCCCTTTGGTCTGAACGGATACCAGCCGCTCGGGGCGCGCGAATACGGGGATCAGATCCTGGGGATCGACGCGGTACACGAGGAGAATCTCGCCGCGGTGAAGGGGGCCGGGACCCTCCCGGGTGAGGAAAAAGCCAGGGCTCTCGCCCGTGCCATCCCGGATCTGCCCGGTGCCCTCGTGGCGCGTTTTTATCGACCGGAGATGGAGGCGGTGCTCGCCGCGGATCCGGACGACGCGTTGAAGCTGGCCGGGCCGTTCCGGAAACTCATCGCCGAAGCCGATTACAGCCGGGAGATCCAGCAACTCGCACGGCAGTCGAAATGGAGCGAAATGATCACGGCCACCGACCGCCACATCACGGCAGAGGCGCTGGAGGGCGAAGCGCTCCAAGGGGCTCTCTTGAACAGGGCGGGATTTGAGAAGCGCGCCGGTCTCGACGAGGTGGCGGACGCGACCCTGCGCCGCATCCTCGGGATCGATGCCACTACCGCCCCCGGCAAAGAGGCGGCTCGGCTCCTCGCGGGGGGCTCGGGAGAGGTGGAGGGGACCGACGCCGCTCCCGCCGCGGAGCCCGCGCCGGCACCGGAAAATGCGCCGGCAAGGGCGATCCCGGTGGAGTGACCCGGGTTTACTCCGATCGGCGTGGGTGAGAGATTTTATTAAGATCTCTTTATTTTTTAAAATTTCGGGATTATTTTGCCTGAAATCGATTCTACGAACGTCGGTCGGTCGATCGTTTTCCATAGAAACCCACACTCTACTCCGCCATGCGTACCATCGAGCCTCTCCGTCTCGTCTCCTGTCTCCTCTTCGGGATTCTGGTGCCTCCTTTCGTGACCCAGTGCAAAAGCACTTCCAGCGCTTCCTACAAGGATGTGAGCTACGATCCCGCCAAGCTCAAGACTCCCGCGGGACATGGAATGGAGCGGAATGACTACCCCTTCGACGAACAGGGGAATTACCGGAAGGATTGGGTGAAGAGCAACGCCACCGGGAAGGACCGTTCGGCCTCGCCGGGATCGGCTCCGGCTCCTGCGCCCCAGATGGCCTCGACCTCCACCGAGGGGGCGCCGGCTCCGGCGAACGCCTCCTATCCGACTTATGCCGAAGCTTCGGCGGCGCGGGAAACGGGAGCCTATCTCGGACCCGCCACGGGTGCGGTCGCTGCCGGATCCGCGGCGGCGGTTCTGCCGGACGGAGGTGCGGGAGGCGCGGTGACGCTGGCCTCGGCCGGGGTGGGGGAAAGCGCCCCGATGACGCTGGCCTCGGCTACGGCACCCGCGCCCGCGGCCCCGAGCTATCACAAGGTCGCTTCGGGAGACACCCTTTTCGCGATCGCGAACCGTCACAATACCAGCGTGTCCGACCTGAAACGCATCAACGGACTGACGGGCGACAACATCCGCCCGGGACAGAGCCTGCGGATCCCGTGATCCCGGTCGCAGGCGGCGGCGCGCCTCAGGCGCTCTTCCGCTTCGCGTTCTTTTTCGAGGCCGCGGGTTTCTCCGCGGCTTTCGATTTTTTGGCGGCGACGCGCCGTTTCAGTTCAGGCCAGTATTCCTTGGCCGCGATGTAGCCGACGCAGCGCTTCGCCCCGCAGTAGCAGGGGTGGTCCTCCCACGATTCAAGGTCGAAGCCGTAGTTGTAGAAAAGCTCCTCGCCCTTTTCGATGTCGCGGAGCGCGGCGATCCAGATCCGGTCCTCGTCGTTGTAGGCCTCGCAGTTCGGCGAGCAACTGTGGTTGATGAGGCGGGCGGAATTCGACGGGACGTCGCCGTCGATGTCGAACTCGTCGTTGAGGGTGAAGATGTAGACGGCGGCGTCGCCGGTTTTCTTCGCGTAATCGATGCGCGCCCAGCCCCGGCGGTTCGATTCCTCCTTGTCGATCTTTTCACCGACGTATTCGATGATGTTTGTCCCCTGCGGGATGTTCT
>JALRFZ010000234.1 GCA_023253615.1 Verrucomicrobiales bacterium
GGCCACGGGGGAATTCGGAGCCATGATGAAGGTGGCCCTCGTGAACGACGGTCCCGTGACGATCCTGCTCGATTCGCGGACGAAGGAATGATCCCGCGCCGCGGTGGAGCCGGGAAGGTTTTCTCGCAAATGCTTGCAGCAGGGGCGCGGAAACGGTATCTTGTCGGCCCTTCATCATGGAACGCGCCACCACGAAGCGACATGCCTTTTCCGGCCTCCTCCTCCTGTTCCTCTCGACGGGACTCCAGGCGCAATTCCACTCGAAAACGCCCACGGGCCAGACCGGCGTGAACCAGGCGGCGGTGAACGCAGCCCAGTCTCAGGGCAGCGGCAGCATGGCGGCGGCTCCGGGTGCGGCCACCCCCGGCCTCGGTGGCGGTCTCGGCGGTGGCGACATGATCCTGCCCGACGGGACGAAACAGGCGCTCAGCCAATACAACGTGAAGCTGGGCCAGATGAATGGCAAACCGGTCGATATCTGGGGCCGGGCGATCCATCACAGCGACGGTTCCTTCACCGAATCGAAGCAGGACATGCTGACGAACACCCTCGAGCAGATCACGAAAAGCAAAAACGGAGTGAAACTCCAGCGCCGTATGGTGACGCTCGATGAACTCGGCCGTCCCGGTGAAGTGCTGATCTACGACGGGCGCGATCAATTCAAATACCGCGGGGTGCAGATCTACGACACCTTCGGGCGTTTTTCCGAGGAACAGCTCTACGATGCGAAGGGTACCCTGATCCGCCGCAAGGTGCAGGAGTATGATCCCCGCGGCGAAAAGATGCCGCTCCGCTCGTGGGACTACGTGGCCAACGTGCCCGAAGATCTGAAGCTCGTCATCACCCGTGAAAGCGAGGCGAACACGGGTAACGGTGGGCCCTCCCCGAGAGGCGGCTCCGGAGCGGCGGCCAACGGCGGCTCTCCGGCGGCGGCGGGCCAGGAAAAGAAGGGCGGCTGGCGCCTCTTCGGCGGGAAGAAAAACAATTGATCCAACCTCCGCGCCCCGGAACGTGAAAGCCTCCTCTCCGGTCCAATCGCTGCTGTTTCTCGTATTTGTCGGGATCGCCGTCGCCGGGTGGTTCTACGGACTGCACTGGAAGCGGGTCGCCTCGGGCGACCTCTTCAGTTCCGATGAAAAGCTGATGATCCGCCTGCAGGATCAGATCTCGGCCTTGACGAAGGAAAACGAGTCCCTGCACGCCCGGATCCGCGAGCTCGGCGGTGCCGAACCGACGGAAGCGAAACCCGATCCCACGGACGGTGCCACGTCGGTCGCCCCGATCAAGCCCATCGTGCTCCCTTCGTCGGGAGGCCCCTCCCTGCCGGCACCGCCGCAGAAAATCGAGACCCATTGATCCGTCGCTGGCGTGCGCTCGCGGTGGCGGCGGCGGAGAGATCAGAATTTCGTCTCCGTGTAGCCGTCGAGCGAGGGCTGGAAAAGGTCACGCCCCATCCGCACATTCGTCTGCACGCGGCTGAAAACGGTATCGACGGACGAGCCGTCCTGCAGTTCGATCTCAATGCCGAGGAGGCGATGGTGCGAGCCATCAACGACGAAGGTGAAGGTCTCGACGCCGCGTCCGCTCTCGCCGAGAGGTCGGGTGACGATGCGTTTCGTGTTCGATTCGGGACGGATCTCAAGAACGCGGTAGCGACGCTGGAATTCGGGGAGCGTGCGCGGGAATCCGTTCGCCAGCGCCGCCATGCCCGGCGCGCCACCGGATCCGGAGGGGCGGATCTCGTATCGCTTCATCGGCGTGCGCAGGATGAGGATGTTTTCCCCGAGACTCACGACGATGGTCTGGGCCGGATCTCCCGTCTGCCAGCGGAAACGGTGCGTGCCATAGTCGAGCCAAAGCGTACCCTGCTGCCGCACCGGGATCTTCACCGCCCGCATTTTCCGGGTCTGCGTGAATTCAATCTGGAGCGATCCAACGCCCGAATTCGTCGCCAGCCATTGCTCGACCACCCGCATATCGGGGGTGCTCGACTGGGCGACGGCAGCCATCGGTGCGGTGTTTCCGCAGAGAATCAAAAGAGCAGGCAGGAACAGGCGGCGGGAAAAAAGCATAACAATGATTAATTTATATAAAATATCGGGAAATGTCAGACAAAATCTCGCGGTTTTTGAAAAATTCCCCGTGGGACGGCTCGACCGTTTAAAATTTCCCGTTCAGCCAAGCCGGTGGAGACGCCGATACCAATGGGGCAGGAGCCACACGGCCGTGACCATGTTGGCGAGGATGCCGACCGCACAGACCAGCCCGAGGCTGGCGAGCCCGTGGGCGGACGCCGTCGCGAGCGAGCCGAATCCGATCGCCGAGGATCCGCCGCAGAAGAGCAGCGCCCTCCCGATCCCGGCCCGGGCCGCGGCGACGTCGCCTCCGTTGCGGCGCAAGGTCAGCAGCATGTGGATCCCGTAGTCGATCCCTGTGCCGAAAATGAGGGGCAGACCGCAGACGTTGAAGGAATTCCAGCTCAGCGGAGTCCAAGTGGTGGCGAGGATGAGGATCGCCGAGGAAAAGAGCAGCGAAAAGAGGCTGAGCACCACCTCGCGCCACGCCCGGAAGACGGCCGCGAGCATGACGATGAGGATCCCCAGCATCGGCAGAAAGACGCGCACGAGATCGACCTTGATCCGTTCATTGAGCGCCGTACCGAGAGATCCGAGGCTGGCGACGACGGTATTCTCATCACAGATCGCCGCGACCCAGGCGCGGTCGCGGGGTTCGGCAGGTTTCACCGTGGCGAGTGCCGCATACGTCCCGTCGCGCAGGGCGAAAAGGCGGTCGACCGACCAAGCGGCGAGTTTGCCCTCGGGTTTGGCATACTCGTTTTCACCCAGTTGGGCGAGGTAATGCTCCCAGGCGGTGAAGACGGTCGTGGTCAGCGCGGTGCCCTCATCGGAGAACCCCGCCTCGCCGATCTCGCGCAGGAGCCGGTCGCGTTCACCCATCCAGGCGCGGACCGTGGCCGCGTTGGCCTGCTGGCGACCCGGATCAGGAATGAAGATCTCCGGGAGGATCGCGTCTTCGAGCAGACCGGCGGTTTTCGCCTCGTGGATGCGTTTCGTCGCCGTCTCGAGATGCTGGTGGAGGTCCGGCAGGTTTGACGCCGTGATCACCGTGGGCACGACCCGCTCGCGTCCGCTCAGCTCATGCTGCAAGGCCTGCCAAGCGACCATCGAGGGGCTTTCGCGGATGCGGAAGGGGTGGAAATTCGCCTCGAGCGCCGGCATTTCCTTCGTGAAGATCGAAACCAGCGTCACCGCGGGGAGGATCAGCGCCGCGAGCCCCGCCGCTCTGGCACCCCAGGGACGGATCACGGCTGGGGGAGAATACGGTTTGTTCTTCGTATCGCGCACGAATTCCACCGCGACCGGACCGAAGCCATAAATCATCACCACCGCACCCACCGCGACGCCGATCGCGACGAGATTGCCCATTTCCGAGAGGCCCGGCAGGGAGCTGAGATTGAGCGAGAGAAACACCGCCGCCGTCGTCGCCGCCGCCCAGAGGATGCCAGGACCCACGGCGCGGCGCAGTCCCTTCGCATCCTCTCCGCCGTCATAGGCTTCGCGATAGAGGACGATGCCATAATCGACCGCGAGGCCCATGAGAATGGCGGCGAATCCCGCGCTCATCACGCTGAGGTCACCGAAGAGAAAACCTCCGATCGTGAGCGTGATCGAGAGGATCAAGAGCATACCCGAAATGAGCCACGCGAGCGGTTTCGTCTGCCGGTGCATCCACCAGAAAAGCAGCGAAATGAGCACCATCGTGGAAAAGACCGAGACGGTCATATCGAACTCCATGCGCGCCCCCACCTCGGCCATGAAAGCGGGCGTGCCGGTGAGACCGATCGTGATGGTGTCGCGCCCCTCGTGTTCGCCCTCCCATTCCGATTCCCAGGCGGCGACGACGGTCTTGACCTTGTCGAGCCACTTCGCCGCGTCGCGGTAGTCGGAAAAATCGACCCCCATGCCTTCGACATACATGACCTGGAAGGTGCCGTCGCCCGAGCTCATGGGGTCCGGCGTGGATACGTCTGGGCCGCTACCCTCCCCGAGCAGTCCGCCGAGCTTCGAGATCCCGAGCGGATCGTAGCTTTTCACGACGACGTCCTGATCGAAGAAGCCGCTCTGCACCGCCTCCATCGCCGCGGTGATTTCCTCCTGGGAACGCCCCGCGGCGAGGCGCTCGCCCAAGGCCGGGAGTTTGCCCTCGGGCGCGTTCAGCCAGAGCCAGGCGAGGAGACCACCACCCTCGGTCACGAGTTCGGTGAGGGTCAGCTCGCGAAAGGTCGCCGAGACGAGCTCGGGCTCGACCACGAGACGTTTCGCCAGGGAATTCATCGCCTCCTCCGCCTCGAAGGCCTCCTCCGCCTTCACTGTCACGATGAGCTGTCCGTCGCGGCTGAAGTAGCGGTTGAGCCGGTCCATGCCCTGCACCTCGGGCAAGTCCTGCGGCAGCATCTCGTAGAGCACCGCGTTGAAATGGACCCGCAGGATGCAGAACGCCGCGATCGCCCCGAAGAAGGTGATGACGAGAATGGGCGGAATACGGGTCATGGGGCTGGGCGGCTTAGTAAAAGTCGGGAATGCGGCGGGGGAAAGGGAAAAGAGCCGCGCGGAGTCGTTTGGCCGGATCCTTGCTCTCCATCCCTTCGAAATGAATCCCGAATACCTCCCCTGGAAAATGCTCGCCGCCGAAGTCACCGTCGGCACCGGCAGCGAAGACTGGTCCCTCGATGCCGTGTCGGAGGAGGACTCGCCGGACCGGACCTTTGACGTGGAGGTCACCTTCTCCACCCCCTTCGCGGCTCCGCCCGTGGTGCATCTCGGCCTCACCGGATTCGATCTCGAGCAATGGAGCAGCTCGCGCCTGAATCTTTCCGTCGTGGGCGTGACCGAATCCGGTTTCACCGCCCGCCTCACGACGTGGCGTTCCAGCCGGGTCTACCGCGCGAGCTTTCAATGGTTGGCGGTAGGGGCGTGATCTTCCCTAACCAAACAACAACATCTGCGTCTCTCCCGGCCCCTCTTCGCCGACCTTGTCATCCGGGCGGCCTTGGCGGGGGACGCGCTTTTTCGGAGCGGCCTCAAAGGCGGTGCTTGCTTCCGGGAGTGACGGAGCGTGGAAATCCGTCTCGTTCACGCCCGCGCTTTGCCCCTCCAGTCCGGCGAGGATCTCCTTGGCCCGGGCGATGATGGAATCGGGCAGTCCGGCGAGACGCGCGACCTGGATGCCGTAGCTCTTGTCGGCGGCACCGGGGACGATCTGGCGGAGGAAGATGATCTGTTCGTTCCACTCA
The DNA here is from genome assembly GCA_023253615.1 of Verrucomicrobiales bacterium. Taxonomy (GTDB): domain Bacteria; phylum Verrucomicrobiota; class Verrucomicrobiia; order Verrucomicrobiales; family DEV007; genus Arctic95D-9. Next base: position 5,315 of record JALRFZ010000234.1, read on the forward strand.
CGCACCGCGACGTTGTAATTGTTGAGGGCGGGCCGCGAGGCGGCGAGCTGGGTCAGCTCGTGATAATGGGTCGCGAAAAGGGTGCGGCAGCGGACCTTGTCGTGGAGGTGCTCGACGACACTCCAAGCGATCGAAAGGCCGTCGTACGTCGCGGTGCCTCGTCCGATCTCGTCGAGGATGACGAGGCTCTGCTCGGTCGCGTGATTGGCGATGAGGGCGGTCTCGGTCATCTCGACCATGAAGGTGGATTGCCCCTTGGCGATGTCGTCGCTCGCACCGACCCGCGTGAAGATGCGGTCGACGAGCCCGATCTCGGCGCTCTCGGCGGGAACGAAGCTGCCGATCTGCGCCATCAGGGTGATGAGCGCGACCTGCCGGATGTAGGTCGATTTCCCCGCCATGTTCGGACCGGTGATCAGCATGAAGCGGTTCGTCTCCGCATTCAGATCGGCGTCGTTGGGCACGAATTTTTCCTCGCCGATGTTCTGATCGAGCACGGGGTGGCGACCGTTCCTGATGACGAGATTCCGCGTTTCGTTGAGAAAGGGGCGGCAATAACCGAAGAGCCGCGCGGTCTCGGCGAAGGCGGCGAGCACGTCGATCTCAGCGAGGGCGGCGGCGGTTTCCTGGATCGCGGCGAGGTGTTCGAGCACGGTCTCACGCAGGCTGAGGAACTCCTGATACTCGAGGACGCGCAGCCGCTCATCGGCGCCGAGGATCTTGTTTTCGACCTCCTTCAACTCGGGCGTGATGAAACGCTCCGCGTTGCTCATGGTCTGTTTGCGCGTGTATTCGGGCGGCGCTTTCTCGAGATGGGTGTTGGTGATCTCGATGAAGTAGCCGAAGACCGCGTTGTATTTGATCTTCAGCGAGGAGATCCCGGTGCGGGCCTGCTCGCGGGCCTGGAGATCGGCGACCCATTGTTTGCCCTCGGTCGCGGCGCGGCGCAGTTCATCGATCGTGCCGCTGTAACCGTCGGCGAAAAGCCCACCCTCTTTCAAAGCGGCGGGCGGCTCGGAGACGATGGCGCGGCCGAGGAGTTCGCAAAGCTCGCCGAACTCACCAAGCCGGCGTTCGAGGTCGAGCCCGAGCGCTCCACCACCGAGCGCGGCGAGATGATCGCGCACATCGGGGACGCGGCGGAGAGACATCTCGAGAGCTTTGAGATCGCGGGCGTTGCCCGAGCCCTGGCTGAGGCGGCTGAGGGTGCGCTCGATGTCGCGGACTTCGGCGAAATCCCCGCGAAGGGTGTTGAGGAGGTAGGGCTCGCGGATGAGCGATTCCACGAAATCCTGACGAGCCACGAGGGTGTCGAGATCGCGCAGGGGATGGAGCAGCCAATGCCGCAGCTTCCGCGCGCCCATGGGCGTGCGGGTGCGGTCGAGCGCGCCGAGGAGCGAGGCTTTCGTGCCGCCCGAGCGGCTCGTGACGAGATCGAGATTCGCCTGACTGGCCGCGTCGATGAGGAGATGCGACTCGGTGCGGTAAGCCTGGAGGGTGCGGAGGTGGCTGACACTGCGGCGCAACTGGGTCTCGATGTAGTGGACGACGGCACCCGCCGCGCCGACGGCAGGGAGCAGGCCGCCGCAGCCGTAGCCGTCGAGCGACTGCACCTTGAAGTGTTTCTTCAGGGTGTATTCGGCCTGTTCGTGCAGGAAGGGATAGGCATCGTAGGAGAGCGCCGCGGGGAGCAGATCGAAATCGGCCGCCTGTTCCTCGGAGAAGAGCAGCTCGCTCGGGCGGATGCGGGCGAGCTCGTCCTCGAGCGCGCTGCGGTCGGTGAACTCGGTGAGCCGGAACTCGCCGGTGCTGTGCTCGGCGAAGGCGAGGCCGTATCTGCCTTTCGCACGGTAGACGGCGGCGAGGTAGTTCGGCCGCGTCGCATCGAGCAGGTTGAGATCGTCGATCGTGCCCGCGCTGATGATCTGGCTGATCTCGCGCTCGACGATCTTGCCGGGTTGCGGTTCGGTCGTCTGCTCGGCGAGAGCGACGCGTTTGCCGGCGCGGATCAGTTTGGCGAGATAGGCCTCCGCGGCGTGATGCGGCACCCCGCACATGGGCATGCCGTTGCGTTTCGTGAGGGCGACATTGAGGATGGGCGAGGCGATCTTCGCATCCTCGAAGAACATCTCGTAGAAATCGCCGAGGCGGAAAAGGAGGAGGACATCGTCCGGCAATTGACGACGCATCGACTGGTACTGGCGCATCATCGGCGTCAGTTTGCCCTCGTCGTTGCTCTCGCTTCCTGCCATCGTTCCGGTCGGTTTCCGCAAGCCGCCAACTTAGAGAGCCGCGGCGGAAATGCGAGCCGGTTTCTTGCGAGACCATCAGCCCCGCGAAAAAGTTTGGTGGGCAAATCTCGTCCAGGCGGTTATTCTTCCAAGATGCAGGATCTCACGATCACCCTTCCTGGAGACTCCCTGGTAGGAGCGAAAATTCCACCTCGTGAAATGGAGAGTGAATTACGGAAACGCCTCGCTGCGGCCCTTTTCTCCGATGGCATCATTTCCGGGGCCGCCGCCTGCCGGATGTCAGGAATGCAAAAGGCCGAATTCCAGTTCTGGCTCGGAGAACGGAAGATTCACCAGCCGATCGAATGGGAGGATTGCATTCGGGACTTGGATCAATTGGAGGAATGGAACAGGCTCTGAGCATTTCCAACACGACCCCGCTCATCAACTTTTCTGAGATTGGACGGCTGGATCTTCTTCAAAGACTGCTCGGGGAAATCGTGATCCCTCCTGCGGTCTCAAGTGAGCTTGTTTCCAAGGCCCCGCTCTTCCCGAAAGCGGCGCAGGCTTCCTCGGAAGGCCTTTTCGCGGTCGTGGCACCACGAGATCTACTTCTTGTGAAAAGTCTTTCGACGAACCTTCATCCGGGGGAGGCCGAATGTCTTGCCCTCGCGATGGAAAGACCAGGCTCGTTGCTCATTTTGGATGACATGGCGGCGCGGGAAACGGCGGCAACATCGGATGTCGATTTGCAGGAACGGTCGGACTTTTGATCCAAGCAAGGAAAGCCGGTCTTGTCCCCTCACTCCTTCCCCTGTTGCTGGCGCCAAGGACGCAGGCGCGCTTCTGGATCTCTGATCGCCTGATCGAGCAGGCTGTGCGGAGCGTGGGGGAATCTTTTCCCTGATCGACTATTCAGCCTCCTCGCCCAGCGACTCCCGCCAAGCCCAGAAGGCTTTCTCCCGGGGTGCCATGTAATCCGCGATCTCGGCGAAGCTGAGGGGACGGTAATCGCAGGCATCGACGCCGACATCCCTGGCGAGGAGGCGCGGGTTGGCTTCGTCCTCGGCAAGGAGACGGCCGTGGACGTGGCCGTAGAGATGCCAGGCCCCGTGGAAGGATTTGTCCCACGACCGCATGGGATAGTGGTTCAGCCAGATCTTCTTGCCGAGATGTTTGATCATGCCCTGCTCGATGACCCGATCGAAGATCGTGTCGTACGACGGCAGATCGTGGTTGCCGCGCACGAAATGCACGTGGCGGCAGCGGATCCGCCCGCGGTAGGCCCGTGCCACCTCGAGCGGGGCGAGCGAAAAATCCCCGACGATCCAGAGCGTGTCACCGGGGGCGACGCGGGTATTGATGGCGTCGATGATCTGTTCATCGTGCCGCGCCACCGTTTCGGCCGACACCTTCCAGCCGCCGCGCCGATCGACGGCCGCGCGCGCCGCCTCCTCCTCGGAAAGGAAAGGCCGCTGGCAATAGCGGATGATGTTGCCGTGGCCGAGATGGAGATCGGCGGTAAACCAGAGTTCGGGCATGAAAAGGTCGGCCAAGTTCCGCGTCGCAGCGTGGAATGCCAGGCAATAGCACAAAATCCAATCGGAAAAATCAATGCTCGGGCGGCGGGAAAATTGAAAATCAAGCCCGACCGAAGGGTGACGTTGCGCGGGATGCGGACCTAAGGTTTGATGACCGCCCGATGCCCCTTTCCGCACCCGCCTCCGATACCGGGATCACCTTCAGCCAAGGCACCCTGTGTCTGGCGAAGGGCCTGGTGGAAATGCGCATCACCGGGTCGCCCGTTCCGCGCTCGGTGATGCGCAGGGGCCGCGGGGAGGCCTGGCAGACGTTCTCTCCGGAGTTCCGTCTCGTCCACCCCTATCGTCCCGCGAAGACAGCGACGGCGAAGTCCGCGGCGAAGCGCCCCGCCAACCAGCTCGTCTTCGACTTTTTCGACGATTCGGTGGCGCGGCGTCACGATGCCCCGCTGACTCCCGCGCAAAAGCGGAAGCGGGCTTTTGACCAATTCCGCTTTTCCCTGCCGAAGCCGGTCGCGCGCCTCCTCGAGCCTTTCCGCACCCATCAGTGGCCTATGCTGGTGATGCTGCAGCGCGATCCCTCGACGATCGAGCTCGCCGAGGGCAACCCCGCGCTCGCTTTCGCCCTCGCGCAGAAATTGAAGGGCGACGGCGAGCTGATCGCGTCGCTCCGTTGCGGGACGATGCGCCAACGCGACCTCCTCGAGATCCTCGGGCTGCCCAGTTCCGCGGCGGCGGTGAATGTTTTCCGCAAGATCGATCCCCATTCCTTGAACGGCGACAACTGGCCCTCCGTGCTGAAAGTGATCGAGAGCGAACTCGCCGCACCGAAATCGCGTTTGCATCACCTCACTTCGATCAACTCGGGCGTGGTCGAGATCCTCCTCGATCCACGGGCCTCCCTCGCCGCGACCCCGCAGTTGCTCGAGGAGGTGGCGAAAGACCGCGCCGAAAACCACCGCGGCCGGGTCGTGCATATGATCACCAGCACCCTGCGGATGCAGGATGAGTTGCGTACCGGAGACCGCACCGAACGCTTCCAGAGTCTCACCCGGCTGCAGACCGTTCACGACGAGGTGGCCGAGCTCTATCGCCGCCGCATGCGCCAGCTCATCGAGGCGAGCGGGGCCGGGCCGGGATGTTTCATGATGCCGCCCCTGCCCGGCATCGCGGGCCGGATCGAGCCGATCACGAGCCCCTCCGATCTCGTCGATGAAGGCGAATATCAGGGGAACTGTGTTGCGAGCTACGCCGGGCGCGTCCGCGACGGGCACACCTACATCTACCGGGTGCTGCATCCCGAGCGCGCCACGCTCTCGATCGTGCGCCGCAGCCACTTCTCCGATTGGGAGATCGGCGAACTCGAATCCCGCTTCAACACGGACGTCTCCGAGGAGACGGAGGAATTCGTACAGGCGTGGCTCGACCGTTATTCCGGATTGGTCTGAGCCCCTTGCGGAAATCCTGCAAGGTCCGCGCAAGCGCTTCGTCAAACCATCGGGATCCGCGTATCCTCCTCCCCCATCCTCAAATGAAAAAACGTCTCTTCCTCGCCTCCCTCCCGCTGCTCGCCCTCGCCGCGATCACA
>JALRFZ010000308.1 GCA_023253615.1 Verrucomicrobiales bacterium
GGCGGCGTGCCGCGGCGGCAAAGGCGATCATCGCGGCATTGTCGGTGGAGTAGGCGGGATCGGCGAGGACGAGTTCGATTCCCTCGCTCCGCATCGCTTCGGCGGCGCGCTCGCGGAGGCGGCGGTTGCAACTGACACCACCGCTGATCGCGGCGATGTTCGATCCGGTGCTCCGGCAGGCGTCCCGCAGTTTGACGACGAGGATATCGACGATGGCTTCCTCGAAGGAGGCGCAGAAGTCGGCGAGCGCTCCGCCCTCCGGGACTCCGCCGAGGCGATCGAGGAGGACGCGGGCGGAGGTTTTCAAACCACTGAAACTGAAATCGAGATCGCCGCTGTGGACCATGCTGCGGGGAAAGGCGTGGGCATCGCGCCGGCCCGTCGTGGCGAGCTTCGCGATCTCCGGTCCGCCGGGGTAGGGGAGGCCAAGGAGTTTGCCCACCTTGTCGAAGGCTTCGCCGGCGGCGTCATCCTTCGTCGAGCCGAGGAGCCGGTAGTCGCCCACTCCGCGCACCTCGATGAGCAGGGTGTGGCCACCGCTGACGATGAGCCCGACGTGTGGGGGGATTTCCCGATGGGGTTGGAGAAAGGGGGAGAGGAGGTGCCCCTCCATGTGATTGATCGAAGAGAAGGGCCGGCCGAGACCGACCGCGACCGCCTTGGCGAGCGTGTCTCCGACGAGCAGCGAACTGGCCAGGCCCGGACCGGAGGTGGCGGCGACGAGTCCGATGGCGCTGGCGGAGATCCCGGCCTCCGCGAGCGCCGATTCGAGGAGAGGGCGCAGATCGAGACTGTGGTTGCGCGAGGCGAGCTCGGGCACGACGCCGCCGTAGGGGGCGTGCAACTTCACCTGGGAAGCGATGCGGCTGACGAGAGGGCGTCCGAGGGCGTCGGCAATGGCGACGGCGGTCTCGTCGCACGAGGTCTCGATCGCGAGGACGAGTTCCGCGCTCATGATGCGGCGGGGCACGGGTGGCGGATCACTCGGGCGTCGATGGTGCCGGCGCGGCCGGTTTCTCCGGGGCCTCCGGGGCCTCCGGAGCTTCCGGCTTGGGCGCGTCGGGCTTCGGTGCTTCGTCGCCTGCCGCCGCTGGCTTGTCGGCGGGTTTGTCGGCGGGTTTGTCGGCGGGTTTGGCCTCCGCAGCGGCGGGTTGATCTTTCGCGAGGGTTTTGGCGTAGACGAGAGCGCCTTTCATCGCATCGACGGCGCGGGTGAGCTGGGGATCGACGAAGCTCTCGGCCTGCTCCCGTTCTTCGGGAGAGAGGGTGTCGCGGCTGAACCAGCGGGCGAGCTGTTGCTCCTGCGCCGGAGTGAGCGTCGCGACGATGTTGGGAATGACGCCGTTTTCATGGATGGTGCGGTGGCTCGGCGTGTAGTATTTCGCCGTGGTCATGCGGATGGCCTTGCCTTCACCGATGGGGATGATGGACTGCACCGACCCTTTGCCAAAGGTCGTCTCGCCCACGACGATGCAGCGTTTCAGATCCTGCAGCGCGCCCGAGACAACCTCGGCGCCGCTCGCGCTCGAGTGATTGACGAGCACAGCGAGGGGGTAATCCCGTTCGCGCCGCTTCTTCTCGGCGCTGGTGCGGTAGACCTTGATCTCGCCCGATCCCGGTTTGCCCTCGGTCGTGAGCACGACGGTGCCGGCTTTCACGAACTCGCCGCAGACATCGATGGCGCTGCCGAGGAGGCCTCCGGGATTGTTGCGCATGTCGAGGACGAAAGCGTCCATCCCTTCCTGTTCGAGCTTGTCGAGGGCGTCGGCCAGCTCCTCGGCGGTGGGTTCGCTGAATTGGAGGATGCGGGCGTAGCCCATCCGGTAGGGCGCGGTGAGGCGCGGATCGAGGATGCGGATGTCCTCCACCGAGGATTGCTTGATGACCTCGCGCTTCATCTCGAATTCGTGCAGCTTCTGGGTCGCCGGGCGCCGCACGGTGAGCTTCAACGATTCGCCGGGCTTGCCGCGGAGCATGTTCACCGCCTCCTCCATGCCGATGTCCTCGGTGAGTTGATCGTTGATCTTCAGGATCTGGTCGCCCGGCAGCACGCCCGCCCGGGCGGCGGGTCCGTCCTCGCGCGCCGTCACGATGGTGAGCGCGTCGTTCTTCGTCGAGATCGTCACGCCGATGCCTTCATAGGTGCTGTCGGTGTGGCGCTTCAACTGGTCGAAAACCTTCGGCTGCATGAACTGCGAATGCGGGTCGAGCGAGGCGAGCATCCCCTCGAGGGCACTGTTGATGAGCTTCTCGTAGGTGACCTTGTCGGAATCGACGTAACCCTGGCGGATCGTCTCGAGGACTTCCGTGAAGAGCTCCATTTCCTTGAAACCGGAATCCTCCTTCGCCTCCTCTTGTGAAAAGGCGCGGGGCGCCGCCAAGAGAGCACAGGCCAGAACCGCGAGACACCCGGATGCGAGGAGGGATTGTTTCATCGGCGAACGTTTCCCCACTCCGCCGCCCTTTTCAAGACCGCTCTTCGCGACCGGTTCCGGACGGGGCGCGTCCGCCGCAACTCTCCGGAAAGCAAGGTCAGGTCGGCACGAGACCCGCCCACAGGACGGCGACATAAGCCGCCTTGGTCGCGAGGTGGAGCCATTGATCGGTGGCGAAAGAGGTGTGTCCCTCGCATTTCGCCACATCGATGAGCCAGTGCAGGATGAATTCCGCGAGGGCCAGCAGCACCGATCCACTGATGATCCAGACAAAACCCGCATGGATGAGGCAATGGGCGCTCATCAGGTAGACCCACAGATTCGCGGGGCAGACCTTTCCGTCGGCGAGCGGCGGCGGCGGCGCGTTGCGGTTTTTCCCGCGGGAGAGGAAATCCCCCTGCAGGGGGAAATCGGCGAAGGCATGCCCGATCGTGAAGGCGAAGAGGAGGACGAGGGCGGAGACCACTCCCGTGGGGGCGCTGAAGGGAATGGTGAGGGGCTCGAACATGGGAGGTCGGGTGGCCGCGTCGTTTGGCGAAGCTTGGGTCTGGCGGTTCGGTCGGGTGGGATTCCCGGCCCCGTTCGTCAGAAGGAGTCGAACATGGCCTCGCGGGCCATCGCCACCTTCTCGTTCGTCTTGCGGAGCCGCTTGCTCAACTGGGTCGCCACGTTCACGAGGAGTCTCGCGGCGGTGCGGGGATGGGCCTCGAGATATTGCTCGAGCCGGCCGCGGTCGATCCGCCAGACTTCCGAAAAGGATTTGCTCACGACGCTGGCGCTCGCGTTGCCGGGATCGAACATGTTGATCTCGCCAATCGTGTCGCCGGGCTTGAGGGTGCCGAGGAGGACGGCGCGGCCCGTCACCACCGTCTGCACGTGGAAAGTGCCCGAGATCACCATGAAGAGGGCGTCCTGCTTGTGACCCTCGTCGATCAGCACTTCCCCGTCCGCGAGCGAGATGAACTCACCGAAGTTTCCCAGTTGGGTCCGCTCTTCGATATCGAAGTCCGTGGCGAAACCCATTTCGGGGAGGATGGCGTTTGACATGCGGGGAGTCGGGGCTGGAGAGGGATCGGTGGAAAAAGAAACCGGCGGTGCCGGTCAGTATTGTCCGCTCATCATTCCGGGCATGCCGGCCTGGCCTTCCCAAGGGGCCGGCATGTTGTGCGGCATGCTGCTGAGACGCTCTCCCTGGGGCTTCGGGCTGTTGTCCAAGGTCTCGCAGGAAACGAGACCGAGGACTGGGAGGATGAGGGCGGAAAGGAAGAGAGGGCGGAGACGCTTCATGGATGGGGCCATGGACGAATGGAGGGAAAACCGGATCACTGGGCGTTCTCGAAGATCACCTTGTCGCCGGGCTGCACTTCGATGCCGCTGACGAGAGAGTCATCGACGATGTCGGCGACGGTGACGATGTCTTCGAGATTCACGATGCGGAGGCGGGCGATGCGGGTGTTGCCGCGCTTGACGAGAAGGGAGGCATCGGGGGCGACGCCGTGGGCGCGTCCCGCGTTCACCATCACGAAATCCCACTCGCGGTTCACCGCGATGACGGTGGCGACGAGTCCGTTGAGGGAGAGGCGCTGGGCGCGCTGCATCTGGAAGTTCTCCTCTTCCTTCACCTTCGCCACCTGCACTTGCTTGGCCTGGGCGGCACCGCCGAGCTGGGTGTTCAATTCGGTCTTTTTCGTCTGCTGGGCGGTGAGGGTGTCTTTCAACATGGCGAGGTTCATCTGCAGATCCTCGGAAGACTTGATGTTGCCATCGGGGAAGACCTTGCGGATGGCGAGGTCGATCTCCTTCTTCTCGATCTCGACTTTCTCGAGCTCCGCGGTCACCTCTTCGACGGCGCGCTGCACGACCTTCAGTTTCTGTTCGGACTCGGCGACGGCGGCGGCGGCCTGGTTGCGGGTGTCCTTGGCCTGCGTCTCTTTTTCCTGCGAGTCGTCGCGCTTGTCCTCGGCTTCTCCAAGCTTCGCGGTCACGTCGGTGACCTGGGCCTTGATGCCCGTCAGCTCGGCGATCACGTTTTCGAGGTCCTTCTTGTTGAGAACACCGACCACCGAAGCGCCCAACATGGCGAATCCGGCGAGAATCATGACAAACTTTTTCATCGTATGGAAAGGAGTTGGGAGTGTCGGCGAAAGCCTGGCGGATTACTGGAACGGATCGGGGGTGGCCGGGGCCGGAGTGGCAGGAGCGGCACCAGGGGCTGCGGGAGCGGCACCAAACGGGTCCGGCGCGGCGGGAGCAGCCGGTGCGGCGCCAGGGGCTGCAGGGGGCGCACCAAACGGATCGGGCGCGGCGGGGGCGGCACCCGGGGCTGCGGGAGGAGCTCCAAATGGATCGGGTGCGGCCGGTGCGGCCGGTGCCATGCCTCCACCACCGAACGGATCGGGGGCGGCCGGCGCGGCGGGGGCCATGCCGCCTCCACCAAAGGGATCGGGCGCGGCGGCCGGATCTGCGGCCGGTGCGGCACCGGGGGCGGCGGCACCACCGGCGGCGGGGGTCGTGGTCGAGGCGGGGACCACCGCAGGAGTCTGGGCGCGCACGGTCTTCACGACCGTGTCACCGACCTGGACGCGCTGACCGGGAGCAAGGGATCCGGGAACAATGTCGGCGGCACACTGGCTCGCCTCCACGGAGGTGACGAGCAGGCGGCAGATCGGCACCCCGCGGCGATAGACGTCGAGCTGGGCGCGGTTGACGACGCCCTGGTCGTTGCCACCGTTGACGATCACGAAGCCCCACTGGTTGTAGGCCTTGGCGATGGTCGTCTGGAATTCCCCGCGGATGACGCCGGCTTCCTGATCGACCCGCAGCGCGGCGAGTTCGGCGGCGACTTTTTCGAGACGGTCGCGCTCCACTTGTGCGGCGGCGACGGCACCTTCGAGCTGGGACACCTCGATCTCGGATTCCTCGATCTGGGTGCGGATCTGCACCATTTCTTTCTGGATCGCCTCCACCGCTGCGATGTCGCCACCGAGGGCCTTCGCTTTGTCGAGGTCGGACTTGGCCGTATCGAGGTTGGCCTGCAGGGCCTTCTGTTTGGCTTCGGATTCGACCAGCTTCGCGTCGAGATCGATCTTGGCGGTCTGCAGGGTCGAGGCCTCGTCGGTCAGCATCTGGATCGACTGCTCGAGCTGGGCGATTTCACCATTGGTCTTTTCAAGCGAGGCGGTGCGGTCGGCGAGGGTTTTCTTCTCGGTCTCGACGTCGAGCTGCTTCTGCTTGAAAGTACCCATGTTGTCGTAGCTGAGGTAGGCGGCTCCTCCCAGGACTACGGATGCGATGACTAACAATACCTTCCACATGGGGTCTGTGTGTTGATGTGAACGTGTAACGGCCCGTTTCGGGAAGCCAACCTAGCGAGCGGACTTCTCAAAAACAACTCCAAATTTTTGACTCTCGGCCACAATTGAAAACTTTTTGTACTAAAACAAGCACGATCTGCGAAAAATGAGGAACTTTTCCCCGGGCGGCAGATCTTAGCCTTTCAGATCGAGACTGTCACGCAAATCGGTGTAAAGCCCGAGGGCGCGGCGGTAGGGCGAGCCCAGGGGCGGCCAGGCCTCCTGGTCTTGAAGGGAAAACCAGGCGCCTTCCCTGTCCGGACCGGCCCCGGGACGCCACGCGACGGAGGCCGCGTGGACGAGGAGGGTGACGCGGTAGCGGGTGATCGTGTAGTCGAAACGAAGGATCTCCGCGAGATCGGCCGCGGCTTCCCCGTCGATCTCCGGCAGGCGCCAGAGTCCGCGCCGGCGCGATCCGGACTCCGGGCAGAGATAGATCCTGCCGCCACGATCGGCGAGCACCACCCTTTCCACCCGCCGGGTCACGGTGGCGGCTTTCGCCTTCACCGGCAGCGAGGCCGTGAGATCATGCCGGTGCGCGAGGCAATGGGCGCGCACCGGGCAGGCCGGGCAATCGGGTTGGGTGGGACGACAGATCCGCTGACCCAGTTCCATGAGGGCCGAGTTGTGTGTTCCCGGATCCCCGTGGTCGAGGAGATCGGCGGCCCATTCCCACAATACCTTGAGACCGGCCGGCGAGTTGATCGCCGCCCCGAGGGCGAGCAGGCGGGCGAGGACGCGCCCCACATTGCCATCGACGAGGGGCAGGGGAAGGCCGTAGGCGAAGCTGAGCACCGCTCCGACCGTGTAGCGCCCCACGCCGGGGAGACCGAGGGCCGTGCCGGGGTCCGCGGGAAAACGTCCGCCATGATCCTCCGAGATGAGGCGTGCGGTGCGCTGCAGGTGGCGCGCCCTATTATAATACCCGAGGCCCTCCCAGTGTTTGATCACTGATTCCTCCGGTGCCGCGGCGAGCGAGGCCCAGTCGGGAAAGGTCCGCATCCATCGCTCGTAGTAGCCGCGCCCGAGGACCGTGGCGATCTGGGTCTGCTGCAGCATCAGCTCCGAGACGAGGATGGCGTAGGGATCGCGGGTCCTCCGCCAGGGGTAATCGCGTGCTTCACGGCGGAACCACGCCGCGAGCGACCCGCGGAATCCGGTGGCGGCGGCCGGTCCGCCGATGCGGTCGATGGCGGCGCCGGGGAGGTCTGCGGGGGATTCTGGCGGCGTCATCACGGAGGGGTGAAAGCGATTTTCGAACCGATGATACGACAGGTGGTCTGAAGCGGGGTAAAAAAGGAGGCAACCCGATATTTCCGAACCAGTTCGGCACGAATTCGGCTCTCCCCCCCCGATGGAGGACTCTGGTCGTTCCACGACCGCAATTTGCCATCAAAAAAGAATCCGCCGGTGGCGGAAAGATTGATTGCCAAACCAAGGAGGGTTCCCAGATTAACGCATCCAACCACTTCGAAGAGCACATCCATGGCCACCATCACCAAACGGGATCTCGTGATCCGAATCAGCAACGAGACGGGTCTGACCCAGCAGGAAGTCTTCGGCGTCGTGCAGTGCTTCATCGAGGAGGTGACCACCTGCCTCGCGGCCAACGACGATGTCGTGCTCCGCAACTTCGGCGCCTTCCAGGTCACCAAGACGAAGCCGAAGATCGGCCGCAATCCCAACAAGCCCGATTCCGCCGTGCCGATCCCGGCCCGCGCGGTGGTGAAGTTCAAACCCGGCAAAGAGCTCAAGGAGCGCGTTGCCAAGGTGTTGCCCGAGCTCTGAGCCCCGGTGGGCGCGCCTGGCCGCGGGGATTCTCCGGCGCCGGCAACCCTGCGGACCGGTAGCGCCGCGTTGCCGCGCAGCGATCTCCGGTCCCCCTGTTTTCTCCTTGCGGCCCCGCAGGGCTTGACTTACAAATGCCGCTCTCTTTCGCGGGGAGCCGTTTTGTCCTCTGCGACCCTTCAACATCCGTCGACGAATCCCATGGCCAAAAAAGCAGCCACGAAGAACGCTCCCTCGAAGAAGCCAGTCGCAAAGCAGAAAGCCCCGGCCGCCAAGAAGCCGGCTTCGACCGCCAAGGCATCGTCCGCCAAAAAAGCCCCGGCGAAGGCCCCGGCCAAAAAGGTGACGCCAAAGAAAACGGTCGCGAAGGCTCCCGTGAAAAAAGCCCCGGCCAAACCCGCCGCGAAACCCGCCGCCAAACCGGCTCCGAAGAAAGCCGCGCCCGCGAAACCGGTGAAGAAGGCGCCCGCCAAGCCCGTGAAGAAGGCGGCTCCGGTGAAAGGCAAGGCGGCTCCGGCCAAACCTGCTGCGAAACCCACGGCAAAAACGACCTCGAAAAAGCCGGTCGCGCCCGCCAAGCCCGCCCCCAAGCAGGCCCCGAAGGCCCCGGCCAAGCCCGCCGCCAAACCGGCGGCCAAGTCCGCCGCGAAGACTCCCGTCAAACCATCGGCGAAGCCTGCCGCGAAACCCGCCGCCAAGCCGGCGCCCGCCAAGGTCGAATCGAAAAAGACCACCGCCGCGAAACCTGCGGTCAAGCCCGCTCCCAAGGCGGACGCCGCCAAGGCCCCTGCTGTTTCCCCATCCAAACCCCAGGCCGTCGCGCCCGCGCCCGCACCGGCGAAGAGCGAACCCGTCAAGACGGCCTCCAAGACTTCCTCCTCCGCACCCGTGAAAATCCCACCCAAGAAGAGACTGCCCGTCAAGCGGCGACCCTTGTTCGCCCACCTCACCAACCACGCCCCCGTTGTTCCCTCCGCCGAAGCCAAGGAAAAGCCCAAAAAGCTTTCCCCCGCCTTCCTCAAGGCCCAGCGCCAGCGCCTCCTCGATCTGCGTGATTCCCTCGTCGATCAGATGTCCGGCGTCGCCCGCGACGCCATCCGCGGCGAGGACGGGGATTCGTCAGCCTTCGGCATGCACCAAGCCGATGCCGGCAGCGATTCCTACGATCGCGATTTCGCCCTCAACATCCTCTCGCAGGAACAAAACGCTCTTTACGAGATCGAGGAAGCCCTGGTGCGCATCGATTCCGGTGAATACGGCGTCTGCCAGGGATCGGGAGAATTGATCCCCCAGGCCCGCCTCGAAGCCATCCCCTTCGCCCGTTGCACGGTCGAGTACCAGGAGAAGCTCGATCAGGAGCAAACCATTGGAAATTACCGCACTCCGGTCACCTCCCTCTTCGGTCTCGAGGAGAAGGAAGTCTCCAAACCTTCCGACGAGGACGAGGATTAAAAAAATTATCGGTTGAGATTCCCGGGGGATGCCTTACATTCCCCGCCCTCGCGAAACACTCCACTCATTTTTCCCATGCCCAGAGACGTCATCATTCTTGAATGCACCGAGGCCAAGGCGGAAGGCGGCCGTCCTTCCATCTACGTCACCTCGCGCAACAAAAAGAGCCTCCGTACTCCGGGCCGTCTGGAGAAAGTGAAGTTCAATCCCTACCTCAAGCGCCGCACCCTCCACCGCGAGAAGCGCTGATATCCCCTATCTTTCAGACATCATGGGCCCGAAAACCGAACAGAGAGCGATCAACTTCCGCCGCGCCAACCGGCGCATGCCCCGCCGTCGTTTTGACATTCCGGCGGAGAAGGTGAATTACCTCAACCCCGACTTCCTTAAGAACTTCACGACCGAGTCGGGCAAGATCTACGCCCGCCGCACCACCGGTGTCTCCGCGAAGCTTCATCGCAGGATCACCCGCGAGATCAAGCGCGCCCGCGCCCTGAACCTCATGTGATCCGGGCTTTCGCCCTTCAAAAGTTTACCGCACAGGGTTAGGTTCACCGCCTAACCCTGTTTGCTTTGGGGGGAAACGGTCATGTGCAACCTCTACGACATCGGACCGGCCCGTCATCGTCGCGGTGATGATTGGGAAGACGCGATCGCCTCCGTTCTCGGCGCGCTCGCCCGCCCTCATGGCATCCGCAAGACCGATCCCGCGCCGGTGCTGCGTGCCGGCCGCCCGGCCGCAGCCTCTCCGTCCGCCAGCCTCATGCGCTGGGGGTTCGAGCGCGATTTCAATGCCGCGGTGAACAACGCGCGCCTCGACAAGCTCGATGGACCCTGGGCCCCGGCGTGGCGGGAAAAACGCCGCTGTCTCATTCCTCTCTCGGCCTGGTATGAATGGCATGGACCAACCGGTAGCAAGCAGACCTTTGCCTTCGAGTCGCCCGACGGCACCTGGCTCTGGGCCGCCGGATTGTGGGAGGAAGGGAAGTCCGGACCCGCCTTCAGCATGATCACCCGTCCTGCCGCCGTGGACCTCGCTTTCGTGCACGACCGCATGCCTGCGATCCTACCTCCGGAGGATCTGGCACGGTACCTTGCCGACGAGGATCCCCGGGATCTCGTCGCCACCGCCGGGGTGCCGGTGAAAGTCTTTCGTTGTCACAACCCCTTGCTGAAAATCGCACAACACCGCGGCCCCGAGCCGATCGAGATGCTGCCGGGATTTTGAACGGCTCACGCTCCGGTCCGATCGGCGTGGATCTTCAGGTGCAGCTCGATCAGATCATTGACGACGTGTTTCCCGAGAAACGGAAGAAACGTCCCGACCCGTAGCGGCTGCCAAAGACGGTGCGGTTCAGCGAAATCTGCGCCTGCCCCGTGAGGCGCGATCCCTGGGCCGCGGCGACGATGGGGAACTCGATCTCGCGCGCGATGCCGCGAAGGGTGAAAACACCGCGGAGGAGGAAATTCGGCCGCCCCGGAGTGGCTCCCTCGATCGGATCGCAGGCGGTCGAGGTGAAGGTCGCCACGGGATGACCGGTCACATCGAAGAAGTCGGTTGTCTCGAGATGCTGGATGAGGAGACGGTTCATCGCCGCATCGGTGAGATCCTCGCAGGCGATCGTGTCCATCGCGATTTCGAAGGCGGCCGAGACCAGCTTTCCGCCTTCGATCCCGAGCCGGCCTTTTGCGAGCGAGACCGTGCCGGAATGGTGATTGAAAAGATTGCGGCCGGTCCAGCGGATCACGCTCTCGTCGATATTCACCGCGTAGGTGCCGTCGGTCGGGATGGCGCACTCGGACATTTCACCCGAGCCTTCGAGCGGCAGGCCTGCCGCGGCGAGAGCATCGAGGCCACCTTCAAAACACTCCACCGCCCCGTAGCCCGTCGCCCGGAGGATGTCGGCGGCGGTCTTTGCGTCGAGGGAGCCGCCGCCGGCCCCGTAGACGATCAGCGGCGCCGAAGGATCGGGCACCAGTTCCTTGACGCGTTCCGGGAAAACCATCTCGTAGACGCAGGCGTTCAATGAACCCGCGAGCCGCTTCGCCTCAAAGATTTCCTCGGGCAGAACGTGGAGAAGCACGGGGCGGGGATCCGCGGCGAGACGTTTCTGGAGTTCTGTCAGGGTCATGGAGCAGTGGTTTTGTCAGGATTCCGGCCGGCGTTTCCACACGCTCGTTTGCGAGGTGCTGAGCTGCAGCTTGCGCCGGTGCTCGCGGATGAGGAAGGGGAGCTCCGTCGCCGAGAGAAACTCGAAGGTGCCGTCGAGGTGCTCGTGCAGATAATCGAGCGTCGCGCCGCTTGGCTGGTTTTCCCGGGGCGTGTAGGCGTCCATCCACGTCGCCGGGGTGGCGAGCACAAGATGTCCACCGGGATTCACCAGAGCGGGCAGGCGATCAAGGAATCTTCGCGGCTCAGGCAGACGACAGAGCAGGTTCGCGGCATGGACGAGGTCGAAGGCCCCGAGATCCCCGCGCAGGTCCATCGCGTCGCCCGTCTCGTAGGAGACACGGTCGGTCGCAACGCCTGATGGCATGGACACGACGAGCGGATCGCGCTGGTGCATCTCCGCATAGCGGTGGTAGGTGACGGTGTCGCCGCGGCGGACTGCCTCGGCGGCTTCGATGAAGGCGGCGGAAAAATCGATCCCGATCACTTCGCGGGCGATTTTGGAAAGCTCCAAGGTCGAGCGGCCCACCGCACAACCGAGGTCGAGAGCCCGCCCGATCTCGTGGGTTACTCCCGCGGCTTCCACCGTCGTCACGGGAAAGTCGAGGCAACGGGGCGGCAGTCCCGATGGATCGAAACCGACGCCTTCGAGGATCTCCGCGGGGGATCCGTAGTGGAAGAGCAGGTACCAGTCGCGGAGGATCTCGCTTTCGTAATTCATCGGGCCGTCTGATCAATACGTCAGCAAGGCCACGGTGCGGACCGAAGGATCGAGGTTTTTCCGTCCCTCGAGGAACGCGAGCTCGATGAGGAAGGTGAGGCAGACGACTTCGCCGCCGAGCTGCTGGATGAGTTTCAGCGCCGCGCCCGCCGTGCCGCCGGTGGCGAGGAGATCATCGATCAGCACGACCTTTTCTCCGGGATCGATCGCATCGCGGTGGATCTCGACGTGGGCTTCGCCGTACTCCAGCGTGTAGGCGGCCCCGTGGGTTTCCCAGGGGAGCTTGCCCTTTTTCCGCACCGGCACAAAACCCGCGCCGAGCCGGTCGGCGAGGGCCGCGCCGAAGATGAAACCGCGCGCATCGATCCCGACGATCTTCGTGGGACTTTCCCCGCCGACGGCGGAGACGAATTCATCGATCGCGAGGCGGAAGAGTTCGCCGCTCGCGAGGATGGGCGTGATGTCCTTGAAGACGATGCCGGGCTTCGGGAAGTCGTTCACGTCGCGCACGGCGGCGTTGAGGCGGGAAAGGTTTTTCTCGTTCACGGGAGGCACCTAACGCGGTCGCGGTGGCGTGGTCAAGGCACGATTCAGGCAGGAAATTCGGGAGCAATCCCCGAGGCCGTGGTCTACACTCGCGACGTCATGAAACTGAAGGACCAAATCGCCATCGTCACCGGCGGAGCCCGCGGCATCGGGTTCGGGTGTGCCCTGGAACTCGCGAAGGAAGGAGCCTCGATCGTGCTCTCCGACCGCCCCGGCAGCGCCGAGCTCGCCGGAGCCGCCGACGCGATCCGCGCCCTCGGCGTCCGTTGCCTTGCGGTCGAAGCCGACGCTTTTTCCCGCGAGGGATGCGATGCGGTCATGAACGCCGCGCTCGCCGAATACGGCACCGTCGACGCCCTTGTCAGCGTGCCCGCCTACAACCGCCGTGCGAGCTTCCTCGATTACGACGGCGAGGTCTTCGACGGCATCCTGAGATCGTGCCTCCTCGGTGGCTTCCACATGAGCCAGCTCGTCTGCCGTCATCTCGTGGAACGGAAAAAGCCGGGCAAGATCGTCTTCATCTCCAGCGTCCTCGCCCGCGTCCCCAACGCCCGCTGCGTCGCCTACAGCGCGGCCAAGGCGGCGCTCAATTCGATGATGCAGACGATGGCGGTCGAGCTCTTCGAGCACCACATCAACGTGAATGTGATCGAGCCCGGGTGGATCGACACTCCCGGCGAACGCGAGCACTACAGCGACGAGACCATTGCCGCCGAGGCCCGCAAGCTGCCCTGGGGACGCCTCGGCACCGGCGAGGACATCGGCAAGGCCGCGGCTTATCTCTGCTCGTCCGATTCCGACTACGTCACCGGCACGATCCTGCCGGTCGATGGCGGCTACCGGCTGAAACATTGCCGCAACGTGCCCGAAGAGACGGCGTGATCCCTGTCGTTTGACCCGATCTTGAACGTCCGGGGCCGGGACCGGTCCAATCCTTCACACCGCCCATGTTCGCCCGCCTCTTCCTGCTCTTCATCACCGTTCCGCTGATCGAGTTGTTTCTCTTTCTCGTGATCGGGCAAAAGATCGGGATCTTGCCGACCTTCGGCATCATCCTGCTCACCGGCGTGCTCGGGGCGACTCTGGCGCGTTCGCAGGGTTTGAAAGTGCTCGCCAAATACCAGCAGTCGATCGCCCAGGGGAAACTCCCGCACGAGGCGGTCATCGACGGCCTTCTCATCCTCATCGCGGGAGCGCTCCTCCTCACTCCCGGATTCCTCACCGACACGATGGGCTTTCTCCTTCTCACCCCCGCCGTCCGCCAGGTCGTGCGTGGCCGGCTCGAGGCTTCGCTGCGCGATCGCTTCCGCGTCGTCGGGGCGACCCAGGCCGCCGGTTTCTCCTCCGCGGGGCCCGCCCGCCCGCGCCAAGCCACGGTGGGGCGCGATGGGGTCATCAATGTCGAGGCGGTCGTCGTCGAATCCCACGCTGATCGCGCGGATTGAAAAAACGTCGATCGGGCCTTATCCTGCCTTCTTATGCCACGGAAGGTCCGACTCACCCGCATGATCGGTCGCATGGGCGATGTCGTCCACGATCTGAACAGCCTGCATTTCTCCGGATTTCGCTCGCCCGAAGGCTGGCAGCCCGACATCACCGCCTACCGATACGACGACCGCATCGAGATCTGGGTCGACCTGGCCGGCGTGGAGAAATCCGACATCAACGTCGACGTCCTCCCCGACCGCGTCCGGATCTCGGGGGAACGTCGGCCGCCCCTGCAGGCCCGTGACATGTCGAGCCAGTGCCGCCAGGTCCTCACCATGGAGATCGAATGCGGCCGTTTCGGGCGCGAGATCAGCCTGCCTGCCGCGGTAGACCGGCACCGCGTCACCGCGAAACAGGAAAACGGTCTCCTTTGGATCGTCCTGCCCCTCGAATCCCGCTGACGGATCGACCATCGCGTGCCATGGGTTTCCGGCACCGGTGTCTCCCGCCCATTTTTTTTATTTTTCCTCCTCTTTCCCCCACCTCCAGCAATGGAAGACTTTGAACGACTCCTCAACGAATCCTCCGGCGAGATCATCGAGATCTCGACGAGCCGGCCGGACGCAAAGTTGCCGGAATGGCGATCCGACGTGCCGGCGGTCATTCCCGTGATGCCGCTGCGGGGAGTCGTCCTCTTTCCCGGCACCGTCGCCCCCCTCACCGTCGAGCGCACCGCGAGCCGCAAGCTGCTCGATGACCTGTTGCCCCAGGGGCGTCTTCTCGGTCTCGCCACGCAGAAGGATGCCGACCTCGACGTGCCCGGCGCGGGCGACCTCTACGAGATCGGCGTGCTCGGCAACATCCTCCGCATGGTGCGGCAGAGCGATGAAAAGACGCTTGTCCTCATCCAGATCGTCGAGCGCATCCGCCTCACCGAATTCGTCGAGTCCAAGCCCTACCTCAAGGCGCGCTTCGAGATCCTCGAAAACAAGTTCCCCAAGAAAGGCGACCGTTGGGAGGCGGCTCTGCGCAATCTCCGCGAGTCGGCGCAGAATTTCATCAACCTGAATCCGAACATCCCCGACGAGGCGCATCAGGCGCTCGCGTCGATCGACTCGCCCTCGATCCTCACCGATTTCCTCGCGACGAACCTGAGCCTCGACCTCGTGCAGAAACAAAGGCTCCTCGAGGAGGTCGATGTGAAGAAGCGGGCCGAAAAGGTGCAGACTACCTTGAACAGCCAGCTCCACATCGCCGAGCTCCAGCAAAAGCTGCGCGCCGATGTCGAGGACGAGTTTTCCGACGCCCAGCGCCGCGCCTACCTGCGCGAGCAGATCCGCGCGATCCAGCGCGAACTCGGCGAAGGCGAGGGGGCCGAGGAGCAGGTCGACGACCTGCGCGAGCGGCTCGAGGCCGTGGGCCTGCCCGCGGACGTGAAGAAACAGACCGACCGCGAGTTGAAACGCCTCGAGGTGATCCCGCCGGCCAGTCCCGAGCATTCCGTCATCACCGGCTATCTCGAGACCGTCGCCGAGCTGCCTTGGAACAAGATGAGCGAGGACCACGACGATCTCGCCCTCGCCCGCGAGATCCTCGATCGCGATCATTTCGGGCTCGAGAAGGTGAAACGCCGCCTCCTCGAATACCTCGCCGTGCGCAAGCTGAACCCCGGGGGACGCGGTCCCATTCTCTGTTTGTTAGGGCCTCCCGGCGTCGGCAAGACCAGCCTCGGCCAGTCGATAGCCAAGGCCCTGGGTCGCGAGTTCGAGCGGATCTCGGTAGGCGGCGTTCGTGACGAGGCT
>JALRFZ010000360.1 GCA_023253615.1 Verrucomicrobiales bacterium
GCTGAGACGGTTCGCCTCGAGGAGGGCCTTGCGGTCGACACCGAACTTCGCCGCGATTTTGCCGAGGGTGTCCCCGTCCTGGATCATGTAGGTCTGCGTCTGCGCCGGAGCGGGAGAGGTCGTCGTGTCGGGAGCCGGGGCCGCGTTCCCCTTGGTCGCCTCGAGCGTCGCGGCGTTGCTGTAGGAATAAGAGCTACGGTCCTCGGTGAGCGCCTTCTCGATCGCGATGAGACGGGACTCGAGAGATCCGAGACGCGAATCAAGCGTTTGGAGAGTCGGCTCAGCCGCGCCGAGGGACTGGCCAAGAAGAACAGACGCCGTAAGAGTGGTCAGGGTGGTCGCAATTCGGTTCATGCGAGGGAGTTTATGATGAATGGATCTTTCGTTCAAGATAAAATTTAATATTTCCGAAATATTTTTTAAAAGGCCTTGATTTTCTCTACGATTTTTACGGTTTCATTCCTAATTTTTCCGAATTTGAACCATTCGTTAGCTTGCCAAAGGACATTTCCCCTCATTTCGTCCCCTGCCGGTGATTGACCCATTTCCCCTCACCCGCTACGAGTGCAGGATGAAGATCAGTTTTTGCGGCGCCGCCGAGACCACCACCGGGTCCCAGCACCTCATCGAGATCAATGGATCGCGCATCCTCCTCGACTGCGGACTCTACCAAGGACGCCGCGACGAGGCGAACGAGCGGAACCGCCACTTTCCCTTCGATCCCGCCAGCCTCGATGCCGTGATCCTCTCGCACGCCCACATCGATCACAGCGGCAATCTCCCCTCTCTGACGAGCAACGGCTTCAAGGGCAACATCTATTCGACCTTCGCGACGCGCGACCTCTGCCAGATCATGCTCGCCGATGCCGCCCGCATCCAGGCGGGTGACTTGAAGTGGCTGAACAAGCATCGCGCCAAGGAAGGCAAACCCGACCTCGAGCCACTCTACACCGAGATGGAGGCGGAGGAGTGCGTGCGGCAATTCGTCACCATCGGCTACGAGCGCTCCATCCCGGTAGCCGACGGGGTCACCCTCACCTTCATCGACGCCGGTCACATCCTCGGCTCCGCGCAGATCGTGCTCGACCTGGTCGAAAACGGACATCACAAACGCCTCCTCTTTTCCGGCGATGTCGGGCGCGGCAACAACGAACTGCTGCGCGATCCCGCCGTACCCGAGGATGTCGACTACCTCATCATGGAGAGCACCTACGGCAATCGCGAACACGAGCTGCCCACCCAGGCGAACCACCTCCTCGGCGACATCCTCGTGAGGGCCCTCGACAAACGGGGCAAGGTCATCATCCCCTCCTTCGCGGTCGAGCGCACCCAGCAGCTGATCTTCGTGCTCCACCAGCTCTCCGAGCAAGGCATGATCCCCGATGTGCCGATCTACGTCGACAGCCCGCTCGCCGTCGGCGCGACGGAGATCTTCCGCCTCCATCCCGAATGCTTCAACGAGGAGGTCTACCGCTTCCTCTTCGAAAAGCGCGATCCCTTCGGCTTCGAGAATCTCACCCTCATCCGCAAGGTCACCGACTCGAAGGCGCTCAACGATCTCCGCGAGCCCGCCATCATCATTTCCGCCTCCGGCATGTGCGAGGCCGGGCGAGTCCTCCACCACCTCCGCAACAACATCGAGGATCCGCGGAACACCGTCCTCTTCGTCGGCTATTGCGCCGAGCACACCCTCGGCGCCAAGATCCGCGGCGGCCAGAAGGAGGTCCCCATCCTCGGTGACACTTTCAAGGTCCGGGCCGACATCGAGATCCTCGATTCCTTCAGCGGACACGCCGACCGCAGCGAATTGCTCCGCTACTTCGACACCATGGGTGGAAAAAAGGAACGCGTCTTCCTCGTCCACGGAGAAGCCGAGCAATCCCACGCCCTCTGCGAGACCCTGCGGGAACGGCACGATGGTCAGATCTCCGTGCCGGCCTGGAAATCCACGGTGGAGTTTTGAGGGTGACCGTCTCGGTCGCTCCGTTTTCGCCCCGGTGGCGGATATATCGACGGGCCTCCGATCCCCGGGTGGGTCTCGCTCGTCCTCACCGTCTCGAGATGGCCCGGCGTGTCGAGACCGGCGAGAAAACCGAGCACCTTTTCCAGGTCGGGCCTCACCCCCGTGCGCCTCACCACCTCCTCCGCGACGAGATCGAGCAACACGGGATCCCGTCGCAGGACCAGACCGACCCAGGCCGCTGGAATCGCCGCCGTCGCGAGCGATTCGCGGCCGGGATCAAGATCGTCATCTTCCGGAAACATCGCCCGCTTTCAAGCAGGATCGATGCCGGGTGAACCCTCTTCTGTCGGGTACAAAACCCTCTTCGCCCTTGAAATCGCGCCCAAACCCGCTCTCTTGACCCGACCGATGAAGTCTCTCCTGCTCTCGAACGAGTATCCTCCGAATGTCTACGGCGGCGCGGGCATCCATGTGCAATACCTCGCCCGCGAGCTCGCGAGGCTCTGCGAAGTCGAAGTCCGCTGTTTCGGCGATCAGTCGGACCCTGCTTCAAATCCCGCGGTCTCGGGCTTCGGCGTCGACACCACCTCCTACTCCGCGCCCAAGCCGCTTCATTCCGTGTTCGGCGCCTTGCAGCGGTGCCTTGATTTCAATACCCGGGCCATCGACGCCGATGTCGTCCATCTCCATACCTGGTATTCCCACTTCGGCGGTCTCCTCGCCAAGCTCAATTACGGACTGCCCATGGTGCTGACCGTGCATTCGCTCGAACCGCTCCGTCCGTGGAAGCGCGAACAGCTTGGCGGCGGTTATGACTTCACCGTCTGGCTCGAGAAGACCGCCATCGAGATGGCCGACGCCGTCATCGCCGTCTCCCACGAGACCCGGCTCGATATCCTCCGCCTCTTCGACGTGGCCGAGGAGAAAGTGCATGTCATCTACAACGGCATCGATCCCGACGAGTACACCCCCACCTTCGACGAGTCGGTTTTGAAAAAGCACGGCATTGATCCGGCAGTGCCCTACGTGCTCTTTGTCGGTCGCATCACGCGGCAGAAGGGCATCGTCCACCTCGTCAACGCGATCCACCATCTTGATCCCGGCACCCAGGTCGTCCTTTGTGCCGGCGCTCCCGATACACCCGAGATCAAGATGGAAATGGAGACCGCCGTCGCCGCGGCGCGCACCGGACACGCCGGGCCCATCGTCTGGATCCAGGAGATGATCCCCGCCGATGAAAAGATCGTGCTCTACAGCCACGCCCGTGTCTTTTGCACCCCATCGATCTACGAGCCTTTCGGCATCATCAATCTCGAGGCCATGGCCTGCGAAACGCCCGTCGTCGGATCGGCCGTCGGCGGCATGAAGGAGATCATCCTCCCCGGCGAGACCGGTCTGCTCATCCCCCTCGCCCAGCAGCCGGAATCACCCTTCGAGGCGATCCATCCCGAGGTCTTCGCACACGACCTCGCCACCGGCATCAACACCCTCATGCGCGATCCCGATCGCTGCGCCGAAATGGGCAAGGCCGGACGCGCCCGCGTTCTGGAGAAATTCAGCTGGGCCGAGATCGCCCGGGAGACCCTGGCTCTCTACGAAAAAATCGCGAAGTGACCGCTTTGCGGGACTTGCCGAAGTCCCGGGCAACACGCTACCGTCGCGACTGATGAAGAGATCCCTTCTCCCCTTCTCACTCTCCCTCCTGCTCACCTTCGCGGTCCAGGCGGAACCCTGGACCGCTCCGATCGAGCAGATCCGCAAAGTCGGCCCCGAAGGCGCCGGCAACACCGAAGCCGCCGCGGCGTGGAATGCCCTGACCTCCCTCGGTCCCGAGATGCTCGTGCCGGTGCTCACGGCGATGGAGGGCGCAAGCCCCCTCGCACGCAATTGGATGCGCACGGCGGTGGAGACGGTCTTTGATCGCGAACTGACGGCAAAAGCCGCCCTGCCCGGCGAAGCGATCAAGAGCTTCGTCCTCGATCGCCGCCACGAGCCCAACGCTCGTCGCCTTGCTTTTGAACTTTACGCCAAACTCGCTCCCGACGATTCCGCCGCCCTCATTCCCGGCTTCGCGGATGACCCCAGCCCGGCCCTCCGTCGCGAAGCCGTGGCAAAACTGCTCGCCGAGGGCAAGGCCCGGCTGGAGGCCGGCGAACAGGAAAAAAGTCTCGCCACCCTCAATGCCGCGCTCGACGCCGCCCGCGAGGTCGACCAGATCGACGCCATCACCAAGCTCCTGCGTGAAAAGCTCACTCAGAAGGTGGACTTGCCGAAACACTTCGGCTTTCTCTCCCACTGGCACCTCATCGGTCCCTTCGACAACACGGGTCGTGAAGGTTTCGCCCGGGTCTACCCGCCCGAGGATAAGATCGAGCTCGACGCCGAGTACCCTGGCAAGGAAGACAAGCCCGTGAAATGGCAGGCCTATGCGACGCCCGACGACTATGGCAAAGTCGATTTCAACCAACCCTACGGCCCGCTCAAGCAGGTCGTCGGCTACGCCTACACCGAATTCCATGCCGCCGAAGCCCGCGACGCGCAGATCCGCCTCGGCTGCAAGAACGCGTGGAAAGTGTGGTTCAACGGCGAACTGCTCTTCGGTCGCGATGAATACCATCGTGGACAACGTATCGACCAATACACCCTGCCCGTGAAACTGCAGCCCGGCAAGAACACCATCCTCGTCAAAGCCTGCCAGAACGAGCAGGAACAGGATTGGACCGCGCAGTGGGAATTCCAACTCCGCGTCTGTGACGCCACCGGCACCGCGATCCTCTCCACCGACCGCCAGCCCACTCCTGAAAAAGCGGCTCCCGCGCGCCGCCGCCCCGCGAAGAGCGAGTGAAGTCACCGCCGTCCGTTTCGAATCCCATCCTTCCTTCCACTCCCGCCGGAATCATGCGCCCCCTCTTTCTCACCTTGGCACTGGTCATCCTCGCCCTTCCCGTCCGGGCCGATTGGCTCAATTTCCGGGGACCGAACGGCTCGGGACACGCCCCTGACAATACCACCACGGTAGGCGAGTTGAGCGACCGGACCCTCGCCTGGAAAGTCGCCCTGCCCGGTCGGGGGCTGGGCAGTGCCATCGTCGTGGGAGACAAGGTCTTCGTCACCGCGGCGAGCGGTCCCGAGCAACAGCAGCTGCATATCCTCTGTTTCTCCGCGAAAGACGGATCGCCGGTCTGGGAGCGGCGCTTTTGGGCGACCGGCCGCACCATGTCGCACAGCAAGACGAATGTCGCCGCCCCCACCCCGGCGAGTGATGGCGACCGACTCTACGCGCTCTCTTCCTCCAACGATCTCATCTGCGTCGATCTCGATGGCAATCTCGTCTGGATGCGCGGACTGACGCTCGATTACCCCAACGCCTCGAACAGCCTCGGCATGGCCTCCTCGCCCATCGTCGTCGGCGACACCCTCGTCGCGCAGATCGAGAATGATTCCGAGTCCTTCGCCGCGGGATTCGACCTGCTCACCGGCGTCAACAAGTGGAAACTCGATCGTCCCAAATCGGCGAACTGGACCTCGCCCACCGTCCTCAACAAGGAGGGCGAGTCCATCGTCGCCCTGCAATCGAGCGACGGCATCCTCGGCCTTGTGCCGGCGACCGGCTCATCCGTCTTCACCGTCGCGGGAGGTGCGTCCACCATCCCCTCCGCCGCCGCCGCGGGAGATGAACTCTTCATTCCCTCCAATGGAGTCACCGTCGTGGCACTGGGAGCTACGGGCGAAGAGCCCAAGAAAGTCTGGAACCAAACCAATCAGCGTCCCGGCACCGCGAGCCTTCTCGTTGCCGGAGAAAAACTCTATCTCATCAACAACGCCGGAGTCCTGACTTGCGCCAAAAGGCAATCCGGAGAAGTCCTCTGGGAAATCCGCTTGAAAGGACCTTTCAGCGGCAGCCCGGTGGCCGGGGGTGATGGAAAGCTCTACATCTTCAGCGAACAAGGCGTCGGGCAGGTCGTCGATCCCTCGGGGGAGAAGGGCGTCGTCAGCAGCGAAATCGAGCTCGGTGAAACCATCCTGAGCACTCCCGCACTTGATGGCGAAGCCCTCTTCATCCGCAGCGACGGGCACCTCTGGAAGTTCGCCGGAAAGTGATCACTTCAGTGGAGGATCGAAAACACGCACTTTGAGATCCCGAAGCACCCGGATCGGCCCCCAATCGCCCCCCTGCATCTTCCGCGCTCCTGTCTTGCGTTTCCGGCCCACCCCGCCTCTTGCCTTCAAAGCCTCCGCCGCGGCATCGACAAAGGCCGCCGACCCAAGCACCGTGCCATCGCTGAAGTAGCGCACCTTTCGCCTGAGTATCTCCGGCAAGGACATCCGTTTCCGCCCCTCCACGACCTCGTCCACCAGGTCCGGATCGATCCCCGGGCGTCCAAGTGTTCCGGTTTCCCGCCCGTCACCGGCGACCGCCCGTCCCTCCAGATAAAGCAACCGCCGGTATCGGTCCAGCGTCGTTTCCCAACCACGCGTGTCATCCGCCGATCCCGGCCTTTCGAGTGATTCAGGTTGGATCAGGCACAGCCTTGACCGCGATTTCTCCGCCCATTTTCCCGTTCCCATCGCCTCCCCGTAGCCGCTCCATCGATAATCCTCGGGGACCTTCACCAAACCGGCGCGAACGGGGTTCAGATCAATATAGGCGGCGACCGCATGCAGCGCCTCCGAGCCTCCCTCGACCAGCACGCTCCGGAATGGCCCTTCCCAAAAGGTTCCCACCCGGCCCAGGCGGCGGTTCATGAAGATCGAGAAACGCTGTTTCAGCTCCTTGAGAAAAACCGACAGGTCTCCTCGCCGGGCCTCAAATGAATCCAGAATTGCCTTTACCTCCAGTTCGTTTCCCGATTTCCTCGCTGCTTCCAAACGTGAGGCGATCGTTTCCACGGTTGCCCGGTCATAAAGCAAGGGGAGCAACCGCAAGAGCCCCTCCTCACCGAGCGGCGGGAGCGTCCCTCTTTCCGGTATTTCGAGAAGAAGGTGAAAATGATTCCCCATCACACAATAGGTGATGATCCTAACCGCGCAAAACTCCTCCAGTTTCCGCATGATGGAACGAAACACCTCCTTTTCCTGCGAATGGAAAAGAATCCGTCGATCAACCACCCGCGAAACACAATGATAATATGAAATGCCAGAACCAATCGCTCTCATCATACCTTTTTAACATTGCGCGGCATTGCGCCAAATCAACAAAAATATTCAGAAATAGCCTTGCTATTTTTGTTCTTTGACATCTTGTTGGTTCGATTTATGGTCGCCGATGTACAGGATCATGAATTGGCGGAGCTTACTGTGTGCGGCGGGAATGCTTGGTGGTTCCGGCAGTCTTTCGGGGTATGAGTCGATGGCCATGTTTCGGGCTTCGGAAATCCTTCCCGCACCTCTTCTCGCGGGAACGTTCCATCGGGTCAGGGAGTATGCCGGAGCGGACGGTTATCTGATCCACTTCACGGTCGACTCCGATTTCGGTGTTTATGAATGCGTGGGCGTCCCGGAACTCCGGCGACGGATCGACGAGATCGAGGCGATCGCGGAACTGGTGAAAGTCAGCAAAGGCGACCTCTTCGCGGAAGGGCTCCGCAAATCGGTGGAATCCCCCATCGCGGCCGTGAAAAACATCGCCTCGGATCCGGGCGGGACGGTGAAGCAGATCCCGCACTCGGTCGGACACTTTTTCGGCAAGGTCGGATCAGGAATCGGAAATGCCGCCCGAAAGGCGGGTGACAGGAACAGCGGCGATTCCCGTTCCCCCGGGGAAATCGGGCACGGCGTGGGCAGGATCCTCAAGGGTGCGGCCGGATTCGACAAAGCCAAACTCGAATGCGCCAGACAACTCGGGATCGATCCCTACACTGACAATGCCCGTCTTCAGGAAGAAATGGAGAAGGTCGCGTGGGCCTTTTTTGCCGGTGGACTTCCATTGAAGATCGGCGCATCCCTTGCCGGCGGTGGTGCCTCGGAGATCCTCAATGCCACGGAGTTCGTCGGCTTACCCGACGAACTTTACCAGCTCACCGCATCGGAACTCGACTACCGGGACAGGACCACTCTCAAAACCATGGGCATGGCTCCGGAAAGGATCGACGCGCTTTTTGCCAACCCTTCCATGATCCGCTCGGTGCGGCACCAGCTCGTCACCGCCCTCTCGAGGATCGGCGTCCCGGGTCAAGGCGCGATCATCGAACAAATGATCGCCTGTGATACGGTCTGGCGGGCCCGCTTTTTCAATGACGCACTGCAGCTTCTTCTCTGGCGCCACCGCCAGTCGCCCTACCGCGAACTCTCGGTACATGGCCGGCTTGCCGTGGGTGTCGCTTCGGACGGCACCATCGAGATCCCTGCACCGGTCGATTACGTCGTCTGGACGGAAGAGGTGGCCGCGTTTGCCTTGAGGGACGACATCGCCCGCCATCCGCGCCGCCTCATCCTCCAGGGCAACCTGAGCGCCGAGACCGCGACGCAACTCACCGCCGCAGGCTGGGAAATCATCAAGGTGCCTCGCTGACCCGCACCTGCCGCATTTCAGGCTTGCGATTGTCCGAGCAGATTCCGGATCTCCGAGAGATTCAGGAACGAATTCTCGGTGAGATCGTCATCGGAAATGGTCAGGGAGAATGCCCGCTCGAGATCGAGGAGAAGATCGATCGAAGCCATCGAATCGAGTCCGGCCTCTCCCAGATCACGCATCGGATCGAGCGGTTCTCCGGCGGGCAGGAACTTCAGGTGCGGGCGGACAATGTCGGCGATTTCTTCGATGGAGGGAAGTTCGGTCATGTGATCAAAAGGGAGAATCAGCGAACACGTTCGTGCCCGGTGCGGAGACGGTGTATGGCGAGGATTTCCCCATCCCGGTGCAGGACTTCGGGAGGGGCCGGCCTGCTCAGGAAAGCGCCGACACTGGCCGTCGCACCGTAAGCACCGACATTCGGAATCGCCACGAGATCCCCCGGCTCCACGACAGGGAGTTCCAGACGCTTCGCGAGACAATCGAGAGGGGTGCAGAGCGGACCGACCACATCCACCACACGGGTCCCGGCTCCGATCCGGGATTCCGGAACGATCAGATCGATGGAGAATCTCGGGATACGACCGAGGCCCGCCATACCGCCGAGGTGATGGATGCCGGTGTCGAGGATAAGAAACCAGCGATCATCCTTGGAGCGCTTCACTTCCATGACTCTCGACACGAGCATCCCGGAGGAGCCGGCGAGATATCGTCCCGACTCAAACCACCATTCCGCCGAGCGGGAAGCTCCCGATCGCGCGTGGATCCCGGCGAGTCCTTCACGCAGGGGCGATGGATCGGTCCCCTGCCCCCGGTGCGCGTAGGGCCAGGCGAATCCGCCACCGAGATTCAGGATCCCGATCTCGATCCCGGCGATCGTCGCGAGTTCGTCGGCCAATTCGACCGTCTTTTCAAACGAGGCGAGGATTGCGTCGATCTCCGCGATTTGCGTCCCCCAATAGAGGTGGAATCCGGCGAGTTTCACCTCAGCCGACGCAAATTCATGAATCCGGGCTCCGAGAGATCGCAGCTCTTCTTCCTCGAACCCGAACTGGCTGGCCACCCCGGACATGGCCAGCTTCGCCTTTGGTGCGGAATTGGGATTGATGCGCAGCAGAGCCGCGACCGGCTCGCCGAGCTCTCCGGCCGCCCTGGACAGGCGCGAAAGATCTCCGCACGACTCCACCGAGAAATGACGCACTCCGGACGCAATCGCACCGGAGTATTCCGCGGCACTCTTCCCCGGCCCCCCGTAAAGTGCCCTGGACAAATCAAAGCCGGCCTCCATCGCGGAATGCAGCTCGCCCGGCGACGTCAGGTCGGCCTCACAACCTCCCACGCGCAGTTCGTTCGCCACCGATGGCAAGGGATTGGCTTTGAAAGAATACAAAAGACGGGGCGAGGCCTCCCCCGGAAGGACCGAGCGCAGTTCCCGGCATCGCGTGGCCAATTCCGCCGTGTCGTAGAGATAGAAGGGCGTTCCACATTCGGACGAGACCCTTTCCAGCAAGTCACCAAAAGCAGACGTCGCGCCTGCCGGAGTCACCTCCAGAGGCAGTGGCGATCGATCCTGTTTGGCTGAATTCACGTTGTAATATACATCAAAACTGAATTTTCCATCATTTTTAGGCAATAGCAAAAGGAGAAACGCCGCCCTTCCTCCTGCCTCTCTCCTTTTCGGAACGAGACATTTTCGACCAAAGAGCCGGATTCAATCATCAGGATCTCTTGATATTC
>JALRFZ010000395.1 GCA_023253615.1 Verrucomicrobiales bacterium
AGGGCGGAATGGCATTCCGCCGACGGGACGGTGGCGGCGTGGACGTCACCACTACCCGCGGGAAACGTCACAAACGCCGGCAGTGGTGGTCTCCCGACCGCTACACCCGCGGCTTCGGGAAACCGGTGTCCGCGCGCCTCCAATCCGCATCCCGCATCAAACGCAAAACGGGAGCCCGTGAAGGACTCCCGTTTCCGGAAAGCTACGGAATCGTACCGCGGAAAATCAAGCCTCCAGCGCCCAGCCTTCGCGGTAATCGCGCTTGATGAGCTTGGCCGCCTCGGGGCAGTTCGGCGACGTGAGGTTCTTCGAATCCCATTCCACCTTCTTGTTGAGGCGGACGGCAAGATTGCCGAGCAGCACCATCTCCGTGAAAGGGCCGCTCTGGGCGAACTTGGACTGGGGAAGCTCCGGATCGCCCGCCTTCACCGCGTCGAAAAATTCGTTGTGCGGATTTTCGTCGCGGGCACGGGGGATCGAGGCGGCGGGATATTCGAAGCCGTCCATCAGCTTGCCAGGCTTCACGAACCAGGTGTCCTTGCTGCGGTTGAACCAGATTTTGCCGCTGCTGCCGACGATGAGGCTGTCGTAGCCCTTCGCCTCGGTCGAGTCCATCCCTTCGAGGATCTCGGCAGGCGGAGTGTTGGGCTCGCGGATCTTCCCTCCGTCGATGGTGCTCTCGAGCGCCCACTTCTCGGGATTGAAGACGGCGTCCTTGTAGCCGTCGTACCACATGTATTTGATCGACTTGCCGTTCTTGCCGGGGAACTGGTACTCGATCGTCGCCCAAGTCGGTGGAGAGAGATCACTCTGGGCGCCGCGCCCGTCCGCGCTGACCGCGGAAACGCTCGTGGGGGCCGCGAAGTCCATCGCCCAATGGCTCATGTTCATGATATGGCAGGCCATGTCACCCAGGGCGCCGGTGCCGAAATCCCAGTAACCGCGCCATTTGAAGGGGTGGATCTGCTGGCTGTAGTCGCGGAAAGGCGCGGGTCCGATCCAGAGATCCCAGTTGATGTGCGCGGGCACTTCCTCCTTCTTCGGCCAGGCGGGGATGCCCTGGGGCCAGATGGGGCGGTTCGTCCAGGCGTGGACCTCGACGATGTCCCCGATGAGTCCGGCCCGGACGAGCTCGACGACCCGCCGCATGTGGTTGTTGGCGTGGGCCTGGTTGCCCATCTGGGTGACGACCTTGGTTTTCGTGGCCAGTTCGGTGAGAAGGCGGGCCTCCCAGATGCCGTGGGTGAGCGGTTTCTGGCAGTAGACGGCGCAGCCCTTGCGCATCGCCGCGGCCGAGGCGTGGGCGTGGACGTGGTCGGGGGTGGATACCGTCACCGCATCGATCTTGTCGCCTTCGGCCTCGAGCATCTCGCGCCAATCCTCGTAGAACTTGGCGTCGGGGTAGTCGGCCTTCGTCTTGGCCCAGCCTCCGCCGAGATTCGGGTATTTTTCCACGTTGACGATGTCACAGAGGTGCGTCACCTGGAAACCGGCCGCGGCGGATCCGGAGATGTCGCTGGCTCCTTTCCCGGAGGTGCCGATACCGGCGAGGGTGATGCGGTCGTTCGCACCGAAAACACGGCTCGGGACGACCTGGAAATTGAATGCGGCGGCCGTGGCGGCGAGCCCCTTCACGAAATGACGGCGGGTGGTGGGTTTATCCATGGAATCAAGCGATTGATGACAAAACGGGCCTGAAATGACGAACCCGCAAGTGCTGACGCTAAAGCTTCGCGGGACACCCATCAAGCCCGCAAACGTGGAAAGAAACGGACGCGGAGCGCGGGGGCGCCCCGGAAATCAGGGTTTCCCGGGGGCCTCTCCGGCCTTGGGTGCCCCGGCACCGGACGTTTGGCCGTCCTTGTCCTTGCCATCGGCGTCCTTCTTCTTGTCGTTGCCCGGACGCCCCCCCTCGAGGAGACGCTTCTGCATCGGGGCGATCGAAGGATCGATGCGGATCATTTCCTCCACCGTCACCTTGCGCAGCTTGCGGTGGGCCTCGATGCGCTTGCGCCGCAAGCCCTCATCCTCCTGGCGGATCTGGTCCAGCTCCGCCCGGACCGCCTTCACGCTCTCCGACTCGATCGCGGCCGCCTCGGCCTTGCGGAATTGGTCGCGTGCCTCCGGAGGGAGGCTGTCAAGGAATCCGGGGGGCCGGATCTGGGGTTCGAAGCCGCGCCCGGGCGAACCCGGAACCGGCCCGGGCCCTCCGTTCCGGCCAGGATTTTCGGGCGCACCGGAGGGCAAGGGTCCCATCATGCCGGCTCCCTGCAACTTCGAGAGCAACTCCGCCATCGCCGGATCGGTCTTTTCCACGGCAGCCTTGATCGCCGCCTGGTAGGCGTCGCTGGCGTGTTTCACCTCTTCACGGGCATTGATGACGGCGGGATCTGTCCAGACCGCGCGGAGCGTTTCGCGCAGTTTCTCGCGCTGTTCGCTGCTGAGCGATTCCCACGCCCCCGCCTTGTCGCGATCCTTCTTCTCCCCGGCGCGTGCTTTCGGTTCCTCTTTTTCCTGTGCCGCCACAGGCAGCGCGCCCAGCAAGGCGAGGGCACCGGACACGGCGAAACAGGCGGGCAAAAGGGGGAGCTTCATCGGAATGGGTCTCTTTACTTAGGCGAATGAACCCGTTCCCTCAAGAAAAGTTGCAAGGGATTGTGATCACGGGCAAGCTACCGGCCGCCCGGATCGCTCCACCACGAGCCCCATCCGACAACGCCGGCGGCCCGATTGACCCATGTCCTTGCGATTCCGGAGCTTCCCCTTTCTTTCCTCGATCCTGCTCGGGTGCCTCGTCGTGCGCCTCGTCGTCAGCGGTCTCAGCGGATGGGGGGTCGCCGCCCTTGTCGTCGCGACGATCTGGTTCGCCATCGACCTCGTGCGCTGGCTGATGCCCCCCGCCTCGAAAAAGACTCCCCTGCCCCCCCATGGCTCCAAAGGTGCTGGCCCCGATGCCGATCCGCTTGGCGAGCCCCTCGTCTCCCTCGTCTTCTTCCTCTCCGAGGCGAGCCGCGCCGACGAGAGCTCGATCCGGGGCTGCGTCTCCCACGCGCTCGGCGTCCGTTTCCCGGTCGACGATCCTGATTCGGCCACCTTCGTGATGCCGTTCAGTCCGCCGGACGCGCGCAAGAACGAGGCCCACATCCGTCATTTCATGATCCGGATTCCCGATGGCGTCTTCGCCGTGCTCGTCTCCGACCGGCCCTACATCGAGAATCCCAGGGAGTTCGCGAAGTCCTCGATCCGCGACAAACGCCTCCGCAGCGCCGTCGAGAAACACGTCGCCTGGATCTCCGTCGATCTGATGGATGCCGCTGCCGATCTCGAGAGCAACCGTCGCGCCTACCGGGTGATCGGGAAAATCCTCGCCTCGATGGCAGGCCCCGACTGTCTCGCGATCTACTGCCCCGAGTTGCAGCGTTGCAACGAATTCGATCCCGGCTTGATCGAGACGCTCTGCGGCGACCACCCGCTCGGTCTCTTCGACGAGCCCACCTTCGAGCCTGTCATTGAAATCGCCGACAACCACCCGAAGATGGCCGAGGCGGTGCGCGAGGCGGTGAACCGCTGGCCCGAATTCGTCGCCGCCTTCGAGGTGAGCAATGCCCTCCAGCGCGAGCGTTTCATCGTGAAGGCGGAATTCCGCGAAGGGCGGAAATCCGAGTTCATGTGGGTCTCGGTCCGGGAAATCCGCGACGGCGAGATCTCCGGCATCCTCATGAACGATCCGCACGAACTTCTCGAAGTCCACCGCGGCGCCCGCGTCAGCATCCCGCTCGACCGGCTCAACGATTGGATCTACCCCGGTCGCGACGGCTCGCACATCGGAGGGTTCACCCTCGATGTGCTCGCCGACGACGAGGAGTGAGAGCCGCTGAACGGGACTACCAAGTATTATAGCGGAGAGGCGCCCTACCATCGAGCGAACGAGGGTCAGCCCACAATCGAGCGAGGAAGAGGCGGCCTACGGAATACGCGGAAAACACGGAATTGCTGAAGACCGAGGTCGATGCCGCAAGACATTGGAATCCGCGAAGCAAATAG
>JALRFZ010000427.1 GCA_023253615.1 Verrucomicrobiales bacterium
CTTTCCGCTCATGATGAGGTCTTCTTCGGCATGCTCTCCGATGACCCGCTCGATCTTCGCGATCCCCGCTTTGGTACCCACGACCGCAAGCCGGTCGCCCATCCGCAGCGGCATGTCGCCGGAGGCCACCACCGTCTCTTCGCCGCGCCTGAGACGGGCAAAAGTCACTCCGGCCTCAAGGCGTCCCGGCACCTCCGCGAGAGCCAAATCCTCGAGATTCGGATTGGTCACCACCAGCGTCCTGCGTTCGAGCGGCTCGTGTTGCGCGAAGTTGCGGGCCGCGTAATCCGCGGATTCCTTCTCCAGGTTGATTCGCAGCAATCCTTTCAGCAACAGGAGACTCAAAATAATTCCCACGATCGCCGTCGGATAAGTGACGGCGTAAGCCAGAGCCGGAAGCGCAAGGCGCTGGGCCTCGATCCCCGGCACCGAGCCAAGGGCCTGGGTGCCCGCCCCGAGCGAGGGGGTATTCGTCGAGGCTCCGGAAAAAAGCCCGATCACCGCCGCCGGATCGAAGCCGCCCACCCACCCGGCCAACGGAGCTCCGGCCACCCCCATCAGCACGATCGCCGCAGCGAGGAGGTTCCATTTCACCCCCTGTTTCCTCAGGGCCGCGAAAAAGCCCGGACCGAGTTGGAGGCCGATCGTGAAGACAAACAGGATCAGCCCGAATTCCTTCACGAAATCGAGCGTCGCGTGGTCGATCGACTCCCCGAAATGGCCGAAGAGGATCCCCGCGAAGAGCACCCCGGAAGTGCCCAGGCCGATCCCATGGCATTTCACGCTCCCGAGCACCATGCCCGCCAGACACACCGCCGAGATGAGCCCGATGGCATGGGCGATCGGTTGCGTTTCGTGCAGTTGGAGGAGCCAGGACATCGGCACCTCAATCCAAAGCAGGAGGCGGGCCACCTCCCGCCGCCGACTCGCCCTGGCTGGTCATCGCGAAGAGCGCCACCACCGAGTGCGCCCCGACCCGGTAGCCGCCCCGCTCGTGGACGGGAGCCTCCATCCAGGGCACGATGTCATCCGGCGACGGGCGCGACGTATCGATCCAACGACGCCAGATCCCCCCCGGGGTACACGGCAGCTCGAAATCGAGTGCCTCCGAATGGGCGTTCATCAGGTAATGCACGCGCATCCGCTGTTGCCGCAGCTCCGCGGTGAAGGCCAGGGTGTGCGAATCGTCGCTCCAATCCGGCTGGCCGCAACGCACCCCGTGCCAGACGATGTCGGCTTCCCGGATCAATTCGATCAAGCACTGGTGCTCGCGCCCGAGATCCCGTCGCTGCCGCCGTGTCGCGAGCAGGCGGACGAAGCGGTGGAGATCGCCGTATTTTTCCAGCAGCCCCCAATCAAGCCAGCTCGTCTCGTCGTCCTGGCAATAGGCGTTGTTGTTGCCGCCCTGGGTGCGGCGCATCTCATCGCCCATCAGGATCATCGGGATGCCGAGCGAGAGCATCGTCACGGAAAGGAAATTCTTCACCTGTCGATGCCGCAGCACCTCGATCGCCGGGTCATCGGTGGCCCCCTCCACCCCGCAATTCCAGCTGCGGTTGTCGTCCGTCCCGTCGCGGTTCCCCTCCCCGTTCTCCTCGTTGTGCTTCGTGTTGTAGGAGACGAGATCATTCAGGGTGAACCCATCGTGGCAGGTCACGAAATTGACGCTCTGCTCCGCCTCGCGCTCCTTGTGCCCGTAGAGCTCCGGACTCCCCAACATGCGGTCGGCGACCCGGCGCACCGAGCCCGGCAAACCGCGGAAGAAATCCCGCACATCATCGCGGAAATGGCCGTTCCATTCCTTCCAACTGTCGCCCACGAAGCTCCCCACCTGGTAGAGCCCGGCGGCGTCCCACGCCTCCGCGATCAGCTTCACCCCGGCCAGCGAGGGATCCGTCTCGATATCCCAGAGCACCGGCGGATTCGGCAGGACGTTCCCCTTCGCATCGCGCGCCAGGATCGAGGCGAGGTCGAAGCGGAAACCATCGACATGCATCTCGTCCACCCAGAAGCGCAGGCTGTCGAGGATGAGCCGCCGCACCACCGGATGGTTCGCGTGCAGCGTGTTGCCCGTGCCGCTGTAATTCGCATACCGGGAGCGGTCGCGGTCGAGGATGTAATAGGCGGAGTTTTCGATCCCACGCAGGCCCAGGGTCGGTCCGTCGGCGCCGCCTTCGGCCGTGTGGTTGTAGACCACGTCGAGGATCACCTCGATCCCGGCCCGGTGCATCGCCTTCACCAGATCGCGGAATTCGTTCATCGGCCCGAGGGGATCCGGATCCGAGCTGTAACCGGGATGCGGGGCAAAAAACGAGACCGGCGCGTAGCCCCAGTAATTCGTGCGTCCGGACGGCGCATCCTCGGCATCGTAGGCGAAGACCGGCAGCAACTCCACCGCCGTGATCCCCAGATCCTGGAGGTAGGGGATCTTTTCGATCAGCCCCGCATAGGTGCCCCGCTTCCCCTCCGCCACCCCGGAGGAGGGATGCCGCGTCATGCCACGGACGTGGGCCTCGTAGATCACCGTGCGCGAGGAGGGGCGCCGCGGAGGCACATCATCCTCCCAATCATAGGCAGAGGTGTCGGTCACGACACTCTTCATCGCCGGAGCCGTCTCCTGTCCGTAGACCGAAGCCGCCGCACGATCGTAGCCACGCGGGATCACCACCGCCCTTCCATAGGGATCGAGAAGCGTTTTCGACGCATCAAAGCGCATCCCGCGCGCCGGGTCGAAGGGCCCCGACATCCGGTAAGCGTAGATCTGTCCCGCCTTCACCCCGGGGATGAACGCGTGCCAGTAATGGTAGGTGCGCTGCATCCGCGGATCGAGCGTCACCACCCGGCTCGGGCGCAAATCCTCCGCATCATCAAAAAACAGGATCTCCACCTCCGTCGCCGATCGCGAAAAGACACTGAAATTCGCCCCTCCGTTCTCGAGGTGCGCGCCGAGGGGGTGGGGCGTGCCAAACGGGCGGTGATAACTCATGCGTCGTGTACGGGAATAGACCCGCGGTGTCCCGGCACGGCAAGGGAACACTTTCGCCCGATTTCTTCCGCGCCGGTTCTTGACCGCCCCGTCCGGCTCTGACAAAAGAGGGTATGCTCCGCCACCCGACCCTCTTTCCTCTCGCCATCCTGCTACCCGTCCTGACCGCCGGAACCCTGCCGGCGGAGACGATCGAGCACGCCGGCACCCGATATTGGATCCAGCGCGTCGATCCGGTGAAAGACCGGCTCGAGCTCCACCTCGCCGGCACCCCGGGCGAACCGAACACCTTCCCCAAGCTCGAAGCCCGTCTCGCCGCACAGGGCAGGCGGCTCCGCTTCGCGATGAATTCCGGCATCTTCGAGGGCAACTTCCTCCCCACCGGGCTCCACATCGCCGACGGCAGGATCATCACCCCGCTGAATCTCGACGACTACGTGAAAACGAGCGACGGCGACCTCACCCCGAACTTCTTCCTCAAGCCCAACGGCGTCTTTTTCATCCGCGAAAACCTCACCGCCGGCATCCTCGAATCCGCCCGCTACGCCGCCCTCGGAGAAAAACCCCTCCTCGCGACCCAGTCCGGCCCCCTCCTCGTCCAGGCCGGTGCGATTCATCCCGTGCTGCAGCGCGACTCGACCAGCAAACGCTACCGCAACGGCGTCGGCGTCACCAAAAGCGGCAGCATCGTGCTCGTCTGTTCCGTTCCCGAGCGCGAGACGGGCATGAGCAATCTCTACCACTTCGCCGAACTCTTCCGCGACCGGCTCGAGTGTCCCGACGCGCTTTATCTCGATGGAGACATCTCCTACGTCTACATCCGGGATCTCACCGGGCCGATCGAACAGACCAATTTCTTCGCCGGCATCCTCGCCATCACCGAGCCGGTTCCGTGAGATCCTCCCGCCCCGGGGTCCGGGCCGGATCGTGGATCCATCCGTTGTAAGGACGCAGCAACTGCACGAAGAGGATCGTCGTCAGCAGGAACTCTCGCAGCTCGCCGCGCTTGCTCGTCCCCACGGCGACCTCGGTCAACACCAGCACGGCGATCCAGACGATGACATGCCAGGTCCGCGGCAGCGGCACCCCGAGCCGGTCAAGACGGGCGGCCCAGACGGGATTCTTCTTGTAGAGCAGCGGCAGGACGATCAGGTAGACCAGCAGCACGATCCCCAGCCCCTTGCTGAAAACCAGCTTGTTGATGCTGTGCCCGCCGATCACGAGATTGTGCAGGTTCATCTCGTTCTGCTTGTTCCGCTCCGCGAGCCATTCGGGCGTCTCCACCGAGAAGATCCTTTGTCCCCACGAGATCTCCTCGCCCGCTCCGAAAATAAACACCGCCGCCGACATCACCGTGACGAAGAGAAAGAGCGGCGTTCTCACCGTTCGCAGGGACCAGGCCCGCCGCAGCATCAGCAAAGCACTCGCGACGAGCGCGAACACCGTGAGCCATTCCACGAAACCGTCCTCGATCACATAACGGTTCATGTAGAAATCCGGCGCGACATGCGAGAGGACCAATCCCGCCAATCCGATGACGGCGGCGAGAGCGAGGATGATTTTTTCGGACAGACTCATGCTGCCGTCACGGAAGCGCCATCCCGCCCCGCCCGCAACCTTCGATGTGAGCGCACCCACTGGATCAGGATCACGACCGAGGCGACCACCGAGGGGAAATCGAACAGGCAATCCCAGAGATTCGCCGACTCGTGCAGATCCAGCCCGTAGAGCAGCAGTCCCAGCGAGACCCCGGCTGTCGCCGCCCACCGCCCGCGCCACGCGGAAACGAGCCCGAATCCGAGGGCCACCGTGGGCAGGGCGAAACCTCCGAAATCCGCCTGATAAAAATCCGGCCACCCCGGCACCCCGAGCGAGGCCGGATAGATCAACACCGCGCCACCCAGGGCCACGATCGCGACCGCCCGCAGATCCCGCGGCGCGAGGAGCCGACGCCCCCGGAGCGTCACCGCCAGCCAATGCAGCATCAGCAGCCAACCCAGCGCCCCGGGCTCGCCGAGGATCGCCCGCGTGTAAAACGCGGGATTCCATTCTCCCGGCAGCAGCGAAGCCAAAGCCCCCAGCGCGAATCCGATCCAGGCACCGACGCGCCCGCCCTGCCTCGCGGACAGCTTCAACCCCAGATGGGATATCAACGCCACGAACAGCAGGACGTGCCCCAGCTCCGAGACGACGAGTGCTCCCGCATTCATCGAGCCTCCCTCCTCTCGCCGGTCAGATCCTCCTGCCCCAGCCGCCAATGCCGGATCTCGCGGCGGTTCCAGGTGTAAAAGAGGTGTACCGTCCCCCCGGCATCCCGCATCAGCCAGGGGTAGGAATATTCCACCCGGGGCAGATCCCGCTCATCCTCCTCGCGCGCGGACGAATCGACCGTAAAGACCTCTTCCCAAGGCCCACCGGGAGTCGCGGCCCTCAGGAGGACGAGATTTTCACGGGAATCGGGATCCGGATTCGCCGCGAGCAGCAGGGTGCCGTCATCGAGACGCAGGGCGCTGATCCCCGCGTTCGGATTCGCCACCGGAATCGGGGCCGGATCGGACCACGCGCCCTCCGCCGCACCGTGTTGGTGGGAATGATAGACCTTCGCCTCCTTGCCCTCGCCGCGGCGGAGGAAAAGATCCCAACCGGCCTCGCGCGATCCCAGCATCCAAGGCTGGAAAAGATCTCCCCGCACCATGGGTCCACCCCGCGTCAGCACCCGCCCATCCCTCCCCACCCTCAGCAACTGGGGGAATTTCTTGATCGTCTCGTGATAGGCCGGGAGCAACACCTCGCCCTCCGGGCCATCGAGCGCCGCTCCGCGCACCAAGGTGCCGAGATTGAGCACCGGCGAGGCGACGAGACGACTCATCGATCCGATCCGCGTGCCGGCGGAGTCGAGCACGAGACGGTTCACCGCACTGCCGCTCCAGCCACCGAGCGAGACACTCACCACGAAAAGCGTCACTCGACCATCCTTCCCGACATGTGCGACGGGATTGCCCAGCTTCCGCACCAGGCGCCGCGTCCCGCGCGACACCTGATCGCGATCCACGACCCGCTCCGGCACGCCC
The DNA here is from genome assembly GCA_023253615.1 of Verrucomicrobiales bacterium. Lineage (GTDB taxonomy): Bacteria > Verrucomicrobiota > Verrucomicrobiia > Verrucomicrobiales > DEV007 > Arctic95D-9. The sequence goes on from JALRFZ010000427.1 coordinate 6,058, forward strand.
CACCTTCCACCGCGCCAGGCCGCCGACCAGATCGCGACATCGGAAGCCCCCTCGCGGCTGCCGGCGAACCAATAAGCGCGGATCGTGCCGTCGGCGAGCTCCACCGCCGTCGCCGAATGCACCGAGGGTGCCGGTGATCCCGCTGAGATCCGGCTCATCACCGGCCCGGATCCTGCCAAAACCACCCTCTCCGGCACCGCCGCGGTCTCGTGCGAAAGATCTCCGGCACGCCGCGAGGCCGACTCCCGCATCGCCAGTGCCCAGGCCAACACGCAGACCGCCACCAGGCCCAAGCGCCACCTGCGGTATCCCGGGAAACCTCCGCTCATGGATTCGGGAGGGATTCCAACAGGGTCCGCAGCGGCGGCGTCAGCCCCAGATGCGGCAGCAGCCCGCGCGGAGCCTGCACCAGCACCGGGTGCCTTCCTTCATCGAGCCAGTCGAACAAGCCGCGGAGGTCCTTCGGGTCCATCGCCGTGCAGCCGATCGTCGACCGCCCCGGAGCGACCCATCGGTGCATGAAAATCGCGCTGCCCCGGCCTTTTACGATCGGATTCCGGTTGTGGCCCACGACGAGCGCGAGGTCGTAGAGCCCGTCCTTGCGCCGCAGCACCTCCGCCGATTGCCAATCCCGCCGCACGCCGGAATCGGCCAGTGATACCCATTGGTTGTAGTGTGAGGATGCCGGATCATCCACCCAGCGGTCCGAATCCGACGTCTTCCGATAAGGCAACGCCGGTCGTTTCATCTCTTTCGTACCGAAAGCAGACTCGATCAGAAACACCCCGGCCGGGGCTCGACGATCCCCCTCTTCCTTCGCCGGACCGGCTGGACCGGCCGGATGCAGGCCCTGCCCCATTCCCAATCCACGGTGCCCTACTGTCGCCGCCACCGGCCCGGAGACGACACGCCAGTTCGTTCCGTCGCTTTCGAGCCGACAGAGAGACCCTGCGGTCGCCTCCCACGCCGGGGTGACGACGGCCACGATCTGGCGACATCCCGCCGGTAGGACGCCCGGATCGGCCTCCGCCGGACCCACCGCCAGGACGAGCCAGGCCAGGATCGGAAAAGAGAGCCGCATCACGTCGCGTCCGGGTCGGATGCCCTCCTGCTTCATGGCTCGACCGGCGCCGCGCCCGCGAAGCTGCCCGAATAAAATCCGAGCGGATGCCGCCCTTTGCCGCGCACCGTGAACGTCACGAAGAGATTGGTTTCCTCGCTCCGCGCCGACACCTCGATCTGCGCCGGGGTGTTGCGACGCAGTTCCCCCTTCCGGATGTTGCTGGAGAACGAGGTCGCTCCGACCGTGGCATTTCCCAGCCCCGTCGCCGTGAAGCGGATCAGCTTCCCTGTCGTGCGGCTGCGCACCTTCCCGGAAAGATCGAAATCGAGCTGCCCCGAGGGTAACAGCATCACCTTGCAACGCACCGACTCGTTCACGCCCTGGCTCGCATTGAAGATGACGTGGGTGGCGTTCGAAGCCATCGCCTCGGTCGGATTGTAGGCCGTGGCCGTGCAGTCGTAACTCGCCAGCTTCGGCTTCGCCGCCGGTGCGATGCGGGTGAAATCGCCGACATAGGTGTCAGGAGCGGGACCGGCGAATGCCGTGGAAATCGTCAGCGCCGCGAACAAAGACAGAAACAAGCCCGTTTTTTTCATGAAGAGAATCGATACGAATGGGACGGCCTTCGAAAATGACACGGAGCACCTCCCGTGGCGAGGAGAAAATCCCCGGCACGGACCGGCGTGATCCAACTCATTCCCCGAACCGCCATTCCTTCACCCGCCCATCGGCCCCTGCGATCCGGTAGCTCCTGATTGCCACCGTTTTCCCATCCGCAGCGGGGAGATGGAGACGCAGAAGTCCTCCGACACCCTCGAGCGGCAGATCGAGCTCCACGACCTGCCAATCGCCCGTGGCAGACAGGGTCTGCTCCACGATCTGACCCTCTTGCGGAAATTCCTCCTGATCGGCCTCCTTCCATTGGCATTGCACGACACCGCCCGCCGGAGCCTGGATCTCGACCCGCACCTCCAGCGGCCCTTCAAAACGCCCCTGGGCCGTGCCAAGGAAAGGGCGCCGCCCGGTGCCGGTGACCTTGAGCAGGCCCTCCTCGAGCTTCGCTTCGCAAAACTTGGGCACGAGCCCTTCGGCGGCTTTTGTCACGCCAGACTTCTTTCCGGCGGCGGCATTGCCAGGCGCAGGCTCGCGGTAGGCCGGATTCGGAATGGGAGCGATGGCACCGGTCTCGGCGATGAAACGTTCGATGAGCTTCTCGAGCCGGGCGACCTGATCGGGATGCTCCTTGGCGAGATTCGTCGTTTCGCCGGGATCTTTCCCGAGGTCGTAGAGTTCGCGGGTTTCGGGATATTCACGATGCGGCTCCCACCGGTAGATCAGCTTCCAATCGCCCGAGCGCACCGACACGGCCGGGATGAGGTGGGGAAACCAAGTGAAAATCGCCTCGCGATCGAGCGCCGCCTTGCCTTCCAGAACGGGCAGCAGGGAGACCCCATCGACGACCTGCCCGTCCGGACGAGCCGCACCGACTGCATCGAGAATGGTGGGGAAATAATCGATCGCCGAGACGATCTCTTCGCTGGTGGAGCCTGCCGCGATGCGACCGGGCCAGCGGATCATCAGCGGCACGCGCTGGCCGCCTTCATAGATGCGGCCCTTGCCTTCGCGGAGGGGGGCGTTGTTTGTCGGTCCTTCACCACCGGCCCACTTGCGCCAATCCCGGATGGCGGCGCTTTTGGGATGATCGGCCTTCAGATTCGCGGTCTTACGGTCATCCTCGCGATTGCTGTGGACGTTGCCGCCATTGTCCGAGGTGAAAAGAAGCAGGGTGTCATCGGCAAGACCGAGCTCGTCGAGCTTGTCGAGGATGCGTCCGAGGCTCTCGTCGACGCTGCGCAGCATCGAGGCCATGATGGGGTTGCGCTGATCTCCGCGGGGATCGGTCTTTTTCGCGAATTCAGCGGTGTAGGCCTCCTTGTGTCCCCAGGGACCGTGGACGCCGTATTGGCAGAGGTTGAGGAAGAATCGCTCGTCGCGATGGGTCTCGAGGAATTTCAACACTTCATCGGTGAGCCGATCGGTGATGTACTCGCCCTCGGCGCCATCGGTGATGGTGCCGACCTTCGTCTTTCCACCCGCTTTGCCTTCGAAGGAAACTCCGTAGGGTGAAAAATAGCTGGGCGGGCCCGGGTCGGGCACGCAAAACCACGCCGTCTCATAGCCGTGTTGATCGGGCCGATGCCCGGGCGCGATCCCGAGATGCCATTTCCCGAAATGCCCGGTGCGGTAGCCTTCCCCCTTGAGAACCTCGGCCACGGTAACGAGCCCGGGATCCAGGTAGTTCTTGCTGTTCGGATAGAGAAAGCGGCTCGCGGGCGGGGCCTTTTCGGGAAAAGGCGACGCTCCCCGGGCGGCGGCGGGCTGGTGTCCGGTGGCGGAGGTGATCCCGTGGCGCGCGGAGTATTGTCCCGTCTGGATCGTGGCCCGGGTCGGCGAGCAGAGCGGCACGGAGTAGGCCTGGGTGAAACGCATCGACTGCGAGGCCAGACGGGTCATGTTCGGCGTCTCGTAGTATTGCGATCCATAGGGCTCGCTGTCCATCCAGCCCATGTCATCGACGAGAAAGACGATGACATTGGGGCGTTTGTCAGGATCCGCGTGCAGCGGCCCCAGGGGTAGGACACCAACCAACAGAATGAGATAGAGACGAGTCATGCGCCCCGGATGAACCCCGCGTTTCCCCACGGGTTCCGCGCGTTTCTCAAACGACTCCCGGCAGCCGTGTATCGAGCGCGAACGGTTCGCCGACACCGATCGAGAGTTGCTCGAAATCGGGATGGGCGGGATTGAGGAGGAAATTCCGCTCCTGCGGGACGACCACGCTCGGCACCGAGAGCACCGGCGTGCTTGCCTCCTTCAACCAGGCATCGCCCAAGGCCCGGACGCCCGGGGGGGCCGGGAATTGGCGCCAATTCGCCGGTAGGACCGACTCATCCAGCGTCTCCGCAAGGCTTTCCTCGAATTCGCAGGGGATCGCGATCCACGCGAGCGGCACCGGAGGCTGTAGATGGACGAGCATTTCCAACGCGGCAAGCGACAGGGTGCCGCTCGTGTAGACGACCGATTGGCCGCGGGAATTCCACCGCCCTCCTACCTTCGCCGCCCCCTCACCGGAAAAGGCGGTGGCGGCGTATTTCGCCTTCACGATCCGCCAGACGGTGCGCTTCATGCGTAGACGCCATATTCGAGGCGGCCGAGGAGATCTTCGACCTCGCGCGCCCCCACCTCCGTCTCGGCGTAAACCAAGGGCGACTCTCCCCCGAGGCCGACCTGGGGCGTGGCCAACCAGGCACGCGCCGCCTCGACCGACTCCAAGGTCTCGACCGCGAGTGCGAGGAGCCTCGCAAACCGATAAACGCGATCCGATTCCCCCGTATCGAGCCGCCCGGCGACCTTGCGACGATGGAGCGTGGCCCGGGAGATACCGAGATGCCCCGCCAGCCGATCCATGGGCAGATCGAGGAGATCGCGGAGATCTTCCATCTCACGGAACGGCAGCCCGCCTTTGAGACGGGCGATCACCGTGGCCTGGGGCACCGCTCCCAGCAGCGAATCCCGCACCAGATGCCCCACCCGGTAGGACACGGGGACTTCGGCGACACGGTCGGCGGGGCGTGCTTTCAACTCTTTCATATGAATCAAATTAACCATTCACTTGAAACATTCAAGCGCTTTTTCGCGACGATGAACCCGGTTTTCTCGATCCTCGCCGAAGCGCTTTCTCAAACCCGGACAATCCAAATCCCCCATCGAGCACCACTCCTACTCTTACCTCATACTCAGACTCTTACTCAAAACCGGACATTCTTAGGCCGCCGCTGAGTATGAGTATGAGTATGAGTATGAGGTTTTACACCAGGAGCTCCCTCACCACCTCGCCGTGGACGTCGGTGAGGCGGAAATCCCGGCCGTCGAAGCGGAAGGTCAGCTTCTCGTGATCGAGCCCGAGCTGATGCAGGATGGTGGCGTGGAGATCGTGCATGTGTACCTTGTTCTCCACCGCCATGAAACCGAATTCGTCGGTCGCGCCGTGGGCGTAACCGGGCTTGAATCCCCCGCCCGCGAGCCAGGTGGTGAATCCTTTCGGGTTGTGATCGCGTCCGGTGCCGTTGCTCTGGGCATAGGGGGTGCGGCCGAATTCACTGCCAAACCAGACGATCGTGTCCTCGAGCAGCCCCCGCTGCCTGAGATCCTCCAGCAATCCCGCGACCGGACGATCGACGGCGAGGGCATGGTCGGCGTGTTTCGGCAAATTCGAATGCTGGTCCCACGCGGGATTGGCGGTGTTGTCGCCGTAGGTCACCTGCACGAAGCGGACGCCGGACTCGCAGAGTCGGCGCGCGAGGAGGCATTTCCGTCCGAAATCTTCGGTCGGCGCGCCGTCGCGGATCCCGTAGAGATCGAAGGTCGACGCGGATTCCTTCGAGAGATCGGTGATTTCCGGAGCGTGGCTCTGGAGGCGCCAGGCGAGTTCGTAGGATTCGATCGCCGCCTCGAACTCGGCGTCGCCGGGACGTTTCGACCGCTGTGCCTCGTTCAACGCCTGGATGAAATCAAAACGTCCGCGCCGCTGGGCATCGGTCAGGCTCGCGTTGCCGATGTTGCGGATCGCGGCCTCGGCAGCGGGTGCGTCGGCGCGTCCGAGCGGGGTGCCTTGGTAGACCGGCGGCAAAAAGGCGCTGCCGTAATTCCTCGCGCCACCGTTCCCGGTCGAGGGACCGATCGTGACGAATCCCGGCAGATTTTCGCTCTCGCTGCCGAGCCCGTAGGTGACCCACGATCCCATCGAGGGCCGGATGAAATTTGTCGTGCCGGTGTGAAGAAAGAGCGTGGCCGGGCCGTGGGCGATGCCCTCGGTGTGCATCGAGTGCACGAAACAAAGATCGTCCACGTGTCGGGCGATCTCGGGGAAGAGCGACGAGACTTGGCGGCCGCATTGTCCGTGGGGGGAAAACTCCCATTTCGGAGCCATCAGCCTCTGGGCACTGGCTTCGTTCTTGCCGGAGTTCGCGATCTTCCGGGCGTCGAAGAAGTCCGCCATCTCGCCGTCGCGACGGATCAACTCGGGCTTGTGGTCGAAGGTATCGACCTGGCTCGGACCGCCCTGCATGAAGAGGAAAATGATGCGTTTCGCCCGTGCCGGCAGCACCGGCGACCTCGCCCCGAGCGGACTAGCCGAGAGTTTGCCCGCGAGGCCGGCAAAAGCCAGGCCACCGAATCCGCAGGAGAGCGATTGGAGCGCGTGTCGTCGGTTCATGGCGGGGATCTATTCGAGGTAACGGAAATCGAGGCTGGCAAAAAGACCTTGGAGAATGGTGCTCCACGCCTCCCCTTCCCCGCCTGCCGGAGTCGCGGCGAGCAGGCTGGAGACGAGGGCGCGCTCGCTCTCGAGCGGCGCGCGGCCGAGGACGCGGTAGGTGGCGAGCTCGAAACGGCTCTCGTCGCAGGTCCCCTCCGCCTGGATCCGTGTCGCGGCGTGCTCCGCCTCTTCCAGGACGAAGGGATGATTCATCATCAGCAGGGCCTGTGGCGCGACCGTGCCGAGATCACGTTTCCCCGTGGTGCGGCTCGGGTCGGCGAGATTGAAGGCTTCGAGGAATTCCGGCAGGGAATTCCGCAACACCGGCAGGTAGATGCTGCGGCGGAGGCTGTCCTGCTCGTAGCTGTAGTCGTTCGACGCGGCGGGGCGGATCGTCGGGCCACCCGCCCCCGGATCGAGGCGACCGCTTGCAAAGAGGATCGCATCGCGCATCGCCTCCGCCTCGAGACGACGGCGCGGGGCACGGGAGAAAAGACGGTTCTCCGGATCCGCCTCAAGAAAAGGCTGCTCGTCCGACGGGGCGGACCGTTGGTAGGCCTCGGTCAGGGCGATCTCGCGGACGAGCCATTTCACCGACCACCCTTCTTCCATGAACCGCAGCGCCAGCCAATCGAGCAACTCCGGATGCGAGGGGGCTTCGCCGGTGGTGCCGAAGTTGTCGGAAGTGCGGACGATGCCGCTGCCGAACATCCAGTGCCAGACGCGGTTCACGAAGACGCGGGCGGTCAGCGGATTCTCCGGCGACGCGATCCATTGGGCGAGCTCGAGGCGGCCGCTCTGCCCCGGGGCGATCTCCGCGGTGCTGGATCGGTCGGCTGCTTGCGTCACCTGCAGGAAACCCCGCGGCACCGGTTCGCCGGTCGGCTGGTGGACGATGCCACGGGCGAGCACGGGGAGATCGACGGGGTTTTCCCGCTCGCGGATGCCGAGGTACTTGGGGCGTGAAGGCCCGGACTCCTTCAAGGCGGCAATCTCTTTCTTCAGGCGCGCCACCTCGGCGACGGCTTCGCGGCGACGCTGCGCTGCCTTTTCGTCGCGGGGACCCGCGGGAGAATCGACCGGCTTTTCGAGATCCCCGACCGGGATGAACTGCACCGCGTCCGCGACGACATAACCCGAGGTGCCCTCGTTCGAGATCAGCACGAA
>JALRFZ010000466.1 GCA_023253615.1 Verrucomicrobiales bacterium
CGAGATCAACCGTGCCCCCGCCAAGACGCAGTCGGCCCTGCTCCAGGCGATGCAGGAGCGGCTCGTCACGATCGATGGCAAGACCCACGAACTGCCGGGCAGCTTCACGGTTTTCGCGACGCAGAATCCGATCGAATACGAGGGCACCTACCCGCTGCCCGAGGCCCAGAAAGATCGCTTTCTCCTCCGGGTCGAGATGGACTACCCGACGGCGGACGAGGAGCTGCGGCTCGCCGTCGCCTCGCTCGGACAGGCCACGCCCGAGCAACTCCTCGCGGGCGACACGATCGAGCCCGTCCTCACCGAACCACAGATCCAGCGCATGCAGGAGGCGCTCGAGTCCGTGACGATGAAGGAGGAGCTGGTCGCCTACGTCGTCGAGATCGTGCGACGATCACGCGAGCTCGACAGCATCCAGGTCGGGGCGGGGCCGCGGGCGACGCGGGCGCTCCTCCTTTCCAGCCGAGCCCTCGCCGCGATCGAAGGCCGAGACTACGTCACGCCCGATGACATCCGCACGATGGCGTATCCCGTGCTCTCCCACCGCATCGTCCTGCGTCCCGAATACGAGATCGAGGGCGTCACCGTGCGGGAGGCGGTGAACAAACTGCTGGAAGCCGTCGCGGTGCCGCGATAGGACGGATGGAATGATCCCGATGCGCGCGGTGCCCCATCTCCCCCTCCTCTGGGTCGCGCTCCTGGTCGTGACTCCGGCCGCGACCTGGATGGTCCATGCCGTCGGCATGGACAAGATCCCCGCCGCTCTCGTGGTGTTGCTGGTGGCGGTCGTGGCTCTCGTCGATCTCGCGCAGTCGCGCGGCCTGCCCGAGGGGCTGACGCTCGAGGCGCCGGGTCTGATCCGTTGCACCAAGGGACGCGCTCTGCCCGTGCCGCTGACGCTCGCGAACCGCGGCGTGGACCTTTCCTGGGTCCGCTACGGCATCGAGATCCCCGCCGATTTCCGCGTCGAGGGAGAAGTGATCGCGCGGATCGAGGATCTCGCCGCGGGAAAACAACGCACCGTCGAATACCCGTTGCTCCCGTTGCGGCGGGGTCGCTATTTCCTCGAACGCGCCCACCTCGAGACCCGTTCGCGCTTCGGGCTCTGGCTGGTGCGGCGAACGGTGCCTCTCGTCACCGAGGTGCGCGTTTATCCCGATCTGCACGCCGAGCGACGCCGTCTCTCCAGTGTCTTCCTGATGCGGGGAAATGACGGCAGCCACCTCGTCCGCCAGGTGGGCAAAGGGCGCGATTTCGAGCAGTTGCGCGAGTATCAGCCCGGCGACGACTACACCGACGTCGATTGGAAAGCCACCGCGCGGCGGCGCAATCCGGTGACGCGCACCTATCAGATCGAGCGCACCCAGGAGGTTTACGTCGTCGTCGATCACTCCCGGCTCAGCGCCCGGGAGATCCGCATGCCGGCGGCGACCGCGCCCGAGGATGACTGGCTCCACCGCGAGGACTCCGCCGGTGGCGAATGGCTCGTGACGACGCAGCTCGAGAAATTCCTCCACTGTTCGCTCATTCTCGCTTCGGTCGCCGAGCGTCAGGGCGATCTCTTTGGTTTCATCAGCTTTGCCGACAAGGAGGATCGGTTCATCCGCGCGAAAAATGGAAAAGGCCACTACAACCTCGTCCGCGATGCCCTCTACACGCTCGAGCCCAAGCCGGTCGCGCCCGATTTCGAGCAGCTCATGATCGCCTTGAGGCAGCGGCTCACGCGGCGGGCGCTCCTCGTGATGTTGATCGACCTGAGCGATCCGCTCACCGCCGAGCACTTCTACCAGGCCCTGCCCTTGATCAACCGGCAGCACCTCGTCCTCGTGAACATGGTACGCCCCGAAGCCGCCCATCCCCTGTTTTCCCAACAGCGCGTCCCTGAAACCACCGGCGGAGTCTATGAGAGCCTCGCCGGACATTTCCAATGGCAGGAACTGCGCGAGACCGCCAACAAACTACGCCATCTCGGGGTTGAACTCGGGATCCCCGACCACGAGGAGCTCTGCGCCGAGACGGTGGGCCGGTATTTGAACGTGAAAAAGCGGCAGTTGATCTGAGGGCGGATCGGGATTTCTTGAGGAGCGAAGTCCCGATGGGGAAAAAACGCTGGTGATCCCCCGGCTTTTCCGCTTATCCTTCCGGACGTCATTCCGATGAGAATCGCCCCTTTCCTCTTCCTTTCCCTCGCCGCCCTGGTGTTTGGCGCGGCGGCGACCACTTCCGCGGCTCCGCTCAAGCAGCGCGACATCAAGAAATTCAAGGGGACTTATGAGGGAACGGTGTCTGGAATCACGAATCCCAACAATGCGGTCAGCGGAGTGGTGAAGGTCAAAGTGACCGGTAAGCGACGGGAACTCGTGCCGCTTCTGTTTGATGTGAACAAAGCCCGCTCCGCCCATTTCATCGCCTGGCGCAAGCCGACCGGCAGCCCTTCACGGGCGAAGTTTGTCGGATTTTACGTCGGCACCATCACGAATCCGGTGACGCTGTTGGAGGAACCAGTCTCGGGCGTGCGCACGATGATCCTCGTCGACCGGGGGGCGGGCACGAATTTCCGCTACGTGATGCGTCTCTCCGACACGCTCCGCGAAGGCAGCTACTCGGCCCAGGATCTGAAGGGCACCCTCGTGAAAAAGCGTTGATCACGCCGCCGCCGCGGTCGCACGCCGCTTCAGCATGCCGATGAGGCTGCGGGCCTTGGCGCGGCCCTCCTTGCTCAGGGAGAGGGCCTTGTCGTCCGCGTGGAGAAAGGAACGGGAGGTGAGTCCCGTGATCGCCGAAGTGATATTCGCGATACGGGGACGGCCGCATTCCTCGATGAAGTCGTTGATGGCCCGGCTCGAGAAGCTGTCGTGCTGGTAGGCGTCGCTGAGGAAAAGAGCGGCGAGCAGGGCCTGGTCGGCGAGGGTCAGATCGTGCTGGTCGACCTGCTCGAGGATGAGCCGCGCCTCGTCGTGGAGGGCGGGTCCCTCTTCATCACTCACCGAGAGCTCGGGTCGGTCGCTCGAGAGCGTGCCCTGGGTGTGGAATTGGATCGCCACCTCCACCGCCATTCGCAGGGACTTCAACTGCGGCAAATCCAGACGCGGAATCGCCAAGGCAATCTCATCGAGTGTGGGGATCTTCATTTTTTACGCGAGTTGAACTCAAGAAAACTCAAGAAAAGGGAGGGAATAACGAAAAAATGCTTGCAACTTTAGTTCAATGATGAGAAATCGGTCATTGTTGCGAGTTGATTGAGTAAAGATGCGTAAAAATTAGCGCAAGACAACTCAAATTTCAAAATTTATCACCGCGTTTCAACCGAAGGGATCCAGCCATGAGAGAAATCGAGACCGTCACCGTGGGAAGCATCGAGTCATTGCTTGAGGAAATGGTGCCCAAGCTGGGTTTTCAGCGCACTCCCATCTACCGTGGGCAGGCGCGGGCCTCGTGGAAGCTCCTGCCTTCCTTGTATCGCGAAGAGGTGGGGCGCAGCGAGTTCAAGTCTTGGGCCGAGCTCGAGTCCGCTTTTCTGGCGAGTTTGAAGGAACGTGCCGGCGGGATGGTCCCCTATGAGCCATCGACGGAGCTGGAATGGATGGCCGTCGCCGCCCAGCACGGTCTGCCGACACGTTGCTCGGCCTGGAGCGACAACGCGCTCGTGGCCTTGTTTTACGCCACCGATCCTGCCCATGCCGATGAGGAGGGTGCGGTCTGGCGCATCATGCCGGGCGAGGCGGCGTTCACGATCTCGCAGGATTACGAGCAGATCCCGGAGGTCCCGCGTCTCTACCGTCCGAAGCGTCCGACCCAGGCCATGCGAAACCAGCGGGTCTCCTTCCTCTCCCATCCCTTGCCGAAGGAAGACGCCTCTCCCGAGACTTTCGAGGACTACTTCGAGCTCGGCAGCGACCGGATCGTCCTCTCGAAACTGGTCATTCCGGCCGGGTGGAAAAGCTATCTGCGCCGCCGCCTCTCGATGATGGGGGTAGACCATCTCTCGATGTCCCCCGGTCTGGCGGGGCTTTGCCAGGATCTTCGCGACGAGATCTACTGCCACACCGACTCCTACGAGTGGATCTTCCCGGAGTGAGATCCCTCACACGCCGCGCCTCGCCCCATAGAGGCGGAGGTGGAGCCGGTCTGAATAACGGAAGCCGTGGGTCAGGGCCATGGCCGCGACGGTGGCCTGGTTCGCCTCGAGTTCCGCCACGGTGATGGCCCGCGGCATCAGGAAAATCCGCTCCCGGGGGAGGGGGGTGTCGCGGACGAGGGCGAGCACCTCTTCGAGATCCGCGGGCGAGCCGATCACGAATTTGAAATCCGCCTTTCCCGTCGTGGCGAGGGCGGCGAGCACGCCGGGCTTGCGGCGAAGGGGCTCGGCGACGAGCGAGTTGGCGAGCTTCGGCGAGACATTGATCTGATCAATGCGGGCCAGAAAATCCGGCCCCGGCAGGAGCGTGCCGTTCGTCTCGATCTCGAAGTGCGGCCTCGCCCCGCCGTCTCCGTCGAGGACGGCCATCAGTCCGAGCCAGGCCTTCTCCTGGAGGAGCGGCTCGCCACCGGTGAAAACGAAATTCCGGCAGGGGTATCGCGCGAGGCGGGCGGCGAGATCCTCGGTGGAGAGATCGATGATCTGCTCCGCCCGTTGATACTTTTGATAGGAAGGGTCCGCGTCGCGTTCGTGCGGATGCGGCATGTCGCTCCAGTTCCACGTGTAGTCGGTATCGCACCAGACGCAGTGGAGATTGCAGAGCGAGGCGCGGATGAAAACCGAGGGACGGCCCGTCCCGCGTCCTTCGCCCTGGAGCGTGTGGAAAATCTCCGGACCGCCCTCCGGCATGCGTGCGAGTTTCATCGGCGGGAACCTAATCGGTTCAGCGGTCTCCGACAATGACGCAGGTGCTCCCGGGATCGAGGAGGTAGTCGGGGCCGAAGTTCATCGGGTTCACGGATGACAAATATCCAGGCTATTGATCTGCATCGGATTCTCATCGGAACTGCCTCGAATGATGAGACGTCTGGTAACCGTCACTCAAGTTATCAAGAGACGGTATCAAATATGATCATTGAATTCCAAGTCACTGACCTAGAACGATATCATGATATGATGAGTAGAAGACAATTGTGAACCAGGTCTTCCATCATTGTTAAATGGAATGTGGGATGAGTTCCCTTGGATGGGGTGATTTCGATCATCAAATGATCCTGGCTGCCGAGCGATTGCAGTTGACCAAATCACTGCATTCCCCTTCCCGAACTCGGATGTGCGTGAGGCGGGGGCGGCGAAGGGACCGGGAGGGGATCGACGAAGGGTCTTGGGGCTACGATACGCTCCGCAAACGCGACTTCACGATGGCGAGAAGCTCGTCGGCGCCATGGCTGCCCTTTTTCATCACGGCATCGACCCGGTCGCGGAGGAAGGCCTGTTCGGCCTCGGTCGGATCTTTTCCGCTCATGACGATGACCGGGATGGATCGGAGCTGTGGATCGCGGCGGAGATGCTGGAGGAATTCGAATCCGTCCATCTCCGGCATGATGAGATCGAGAACGATCGCGGCCGGCCGCGTCTTCGCGAGGGCGGCAAGCGCCTCGGCACCGTTGCGGGCGGTGGTGGCATGCCACCCGGCGGCTTCAAGGATGCGGCTCATGGAGTCGAGCGAGGCCTCCTCGTCATCGACCAGCAACAGGTTCCTCTGGGGGACCCGGTGGGTCACCCGGTTGATGGCCCGGGCGAGCCGCTCGACGTCGATCGGCTTCACCAGGTAATCCTCGACTTCGAGGGTGAGGGCGTGCTCCTGCTCGGCCATGACCGAGACCATGATCACGGGGATGGCATTCGTGGCAGGGGATTCCTTCAGGAGCCGCAGCACCTCCCACCCATCCATGCCTCCGGGCATCACGACATCGAGGGTGATGGCATCGGGTTTGTGCAGCCGGGCCAGTTCCAGTCCGCCCGGGCCGTCGCCGGCGGTCAGGACGCGGTGGCCGTCTTTCTGCAACAGTCGAGTCAGGAGATCGCGGACACTCGCATCGTCGTCGATCACGAGAATGGTGCTGCCGCGCGGGAGGTCGTCGATCGAACCGTTGTCCTCGGGGAAACGGACAAGGGATTCCGCCGGCGGATCTTCCTCGCGGGGATCGTAGTGCGGCGAAACCGGCACGCGGGGGAGGAAAACGCTGAAGTGGGTGCCCTTGCCGAGTTCACTGACAAATCCGATCCTGCCGCCCATCTGGGCGACGAGTTCGCGGCAGATGGACAGCCCCAGGCCGCTGCCGCCGGCGTTGTCCTTTTTGTTCGAGACAAAAGGCACGAAGGCCTTGGATTGCTCGGCCGGGCTCATGCCGCGGCCCGTGTCGGTGATGGTGAATTCGACCCAGGCGCCGCCGCTGATCTCCTGAGGACGGGCCGCGAGCTGGATGGAACCTTCGGCCGTGAACTTGCAGGCGTTGCCCAGAAGATTCCCGAGAATCTGGCGGAGACGGCGTTCATCCGCGACGAGGTCGCCGATGTCGGCGGGATAACCGGCGGAGAGGGTCACGGGTTTCATCCCGAGCGAGGGACGGTGGGTCGAGGCGAGTTCTTCGAGGAGCGGCGCGAGCTCGACCGTGTTCCGATGGAGGGTTTCGGCCCCCATGATGATCTTTTGATACTCGAGGATGTCGTTGACGAGATTCAACTCGCGCGCCGCGTGGTCGCGGATGCGCTGCACGTCCTTCTGCTGCATCTCGTCGAGTTTCGAGAGCTTCAGGGCCTCGACCTGCAGGAAGATCGCGTTGAGCGGTTGGCGGAGGTCGTGGCTGACTTTGGCGACAAACGCGTCCTTCTCGTGGCTGAGACTCTTGAGTTTGTCGTTCGCCTTTTCGAGCTCGATGTTGGTGCGGCGCAGTTCGCGGGTGCGGTCGTTGACGCGTTGCTCGAGCTCCTCCTGGAAGGTGATGAGTTCCTCGAACAGGCGTTTCGAAGCCCGGGCGATGTCTCCGACCTCGTCGCGCCGGCGCAGGTCGAGACGCTGGGCGAGTCCGGCGACTTCGCGGAGGAGGCTTTCGCGCGGACTCTCGGTGATGCGTTGGGCGGTGACGGTCATCTCCTTGAGCGGACGGATGAAGCGCATCGCGAAGAAGAAACCGACGAGCCCGAAGCCGCCCGCGACGAGCAGCGAGATGTATTGCACCGTCAGCATCTCGTATTCGATCGAGGAGGCGAGCTCGTCGTCGAGGACGGCGTAGTGGAGGATGTATTCGGATCGCTGCTCTCCCTCGCCGACGAGGAGCCGCACCGCCCACGAGTGGATCTCGTCGCACTCGACGAGGATGCGCCAATCGACCTCGTCGAAATCGTTTCCAAAGTGCGTCTTGAGCCTCTCGACGACGCGACCGCGGATCTCGATGAGCTCTTCGCGGGTGTGGGCGAGGAGCCGGATCTCGCGCACGCCGGAGAGCATGCCGCCGATGCGGACCTTCCGGCCGAAATGGCCCTGGATATCCTCGAGAAAGAGTTCGAGCTCGTCTTCATCGAGTGCGCCGAGGGCGGCCGACAAGCGTGGGCCGGGGATGCCTTCCTGGAAGTAGTAGGGACTCGCGAGGGCCTTGAAATCGGTGCGGAGGAGACGATCGACCTTGGGCTCCTCGCGGATCTTGGATGGATCGACCGGCGGGGTGCGGCGTTTCGCGAGGGCCTCGACCAGTTTGGGATCGCGGCTGAGCTCGAGAAAAATCTCATCGTTGCCGCGCTCGGCGGGTTCCGTCTCGTCGTGGCGGACGAGCGGGTTGCCATCGCGGTCGAACATCGCGAAAAGATGCCGCGGGGATTCGGGCGAATGCAGCGTCATGAGGATGCGGACGTAGGCAGGAGCGGTCGCCGCGTCTCGATCGAGACGATCGATGGGAGCGACCGCCCAGATCACGGGTTCCCATCGCTCCAGCGGATCGCCGGGGATGTCGGTGCGGGTGAGCTTCACGCGCTGGATCGGCGAGAAGTGCATGCGCGCTCCCGCCGCCGCGTCGGGACCGGGGAACCAGAGATCTTCGGTGGCGACGATGCCTTTCTCGTGGATTATCTTGGCGGAGGGGTTCGCCGGGCCGAGGGTGACGAGGTCGATGCGGAGGTGATTCTCCCAGTTCCTCCGACAGAGGGCGCGCGCGAGGGTCTTGAGTTCCTCCGGAGAACGCCCGCCTTCGACGCCGCGTTGGAATTCGGGGCTGAAGGCGATGTTGATGAGATCGTCGCGCAGCCCGTCGATTTCGTCGATGATGACCCAGCCACGCAGGGAGGCTTCGTCACCGAGATCGACCAGCTCGTGTTCGCGGAGCACTTCGGCGGCACGATCCGTCAGCACCTTGGCGACGAGCAAGGCGGAGGCGGCCGTCGCCACGATCACCAGCAGCGCGACTCTTCCCTGGATTCCGAAAGACATGAACGATCCGGATTTTCGACGGATGATCGGTTCCATCCATTCAAAAAAATTCCGGGGTGTTTCCATCCCCGCGAAAAAGTCCGGATCCCGGAACCTCCGGTGGTACGCGCGGGGGGGCGGTCAGAACCCGCTGCTGCGGGAATCCCGCATGAGGTCGGTCATCCCTTCCTGCAACTGGCGGTTTTTCTCCGCGGCCGTTGGGT